>NZ_JBFRKH010000039.1:61099-111074 GCF_041469265.1 Shewanella sp. 10N.286.51.B2 | reverse complement strand
AATTTAAAATAAAAGCATTTCCCACTTTTTTCTGCTGGATTGAATTTAGTTTATGAGTTAATTTTGGCGATTAATGATGAAATATTCAGTCCTTTGACAGGGATCGTCCATCAGTAAATGAATGTAGGTGTTGGCAACTCAAAACGAAAGGCGATATGTTATAACTTCAAAATAATGGGTGGCTTTGTTAATTAATTTTTGGTGATTAATGATGAAGTATTTAGTC
This sequence comes from Shewanella sp. 10N.286.51.B2, assembly GCF_041469265.1. Taxonomy (NCBI): domain Bacteria; kingdom Pseudomonadati; phylum Pseudomonadota; class Gammaproteobacteria; order Alteromonadales; family Shewanellaceae; genus Shewanella; species Shewanella sp. 10N.286.51.B2. The sequence goes on along the minus strand of NZ_JBFRKH010000039.1, from coordinate 110,848 downwards.
CTTTGGCTGGAATAATCCCATCAGTTAATGGATGTAAGTGTTAGCAACTTAAAACGAATGGCGTTATGTTATAACTTCTAAATAATGGGTGGCTTTGTAATTATTTAATTAACATTTTAATTAACAATGGGTGGCTTTTTAATTAATTAGATTTTAGCAACTCACTTGCGTGTTGTTGACTGGCTTGGCTGGCGTTTAGAAATAAAGAAACGGCCTTGCAGTGAACAAGGCCGTGAAGTTAAATCAGAGAAATGTGTGTTAGCTGATGATTAGTAGTAGGCAAAAAAGTTAATCCACAAGGCATTTACGATATCGATAAAGAAACCACAGACCAGCGGTAAAATAATAAAGGCCCGATGGGCGGCGCCGTGTTGTTGGGTTACAGCCGTCATGTTCACGATGGCTGTTGCCGTGGAGCCTAATGTCACCCCCCCAAATCCGGCACAAATCACCGCAGCTTCGTAATCTTTACCCATGGCTCGAAACACCACAAAAATCGTGTAAAGCACCGACATCAGTACTTGTAGACCAATGATCACGAGGATGTAGAAGAAGCTGCCTTCTAGCTCCCATACCTTTAAGCCCATTAAGGCCATGGTTAAGAACATGCCTAAACAAATATCTTGAATTAATGTCAGGCCTTTTTCACCATCACGTACATTATTTAATAATTTAGTACTGTTCTTTCGTAATACGTAAATCTTTAAGCTGTTCCCAATAAGGATACCGGCTAACAAGCAGGCCACAAACATGGGTAATTTTAAACCTAGATCGGTTAAGGCTGCATTGATGAAATGCCCCCCGATAAGGGATAAATTTAAGAATAACCAAGCCCTTAAAACACCAAAGTAATCAACTTGTAGCCCTTTGTCACCGTCTTTGTGAGTGGTACCTATATCCAGTTCGCTATCATGGTTACCGGTTAGTTTATGGCGTTTCATTAAATAAGCAGCAATGGGACCGCCAACCGAACACGCTGCAATTAAGCCTAAGGTATTGGACGCAAGTCCTAGCTCTAAGGCATTGGCAATACCCAAATCGTTAACAAAGGTTGGGCCCCACGCCATTGCGGTGCCAACTCCCCCAGTGAGTGAAATTGAGCCAGACATTAAACCCGCCTTGGGGTCAAAGCCAAATAGCGTGGCAACACTGATGCCTAACAGGTTTTGCAAAAAAATGTATAAACCGGCAAGCAGCAATAGTACTAATAAAGGTTCCCCCCCCTTGATAAGGGTGGCAAAGTCGGCTTTTAGGCCAATCCCCGCAAAAAAGTAGAGCAATAGTATATCGGCCACGTCTAGTTCAAATTGAACTTGGATATTAAAGGCGTAATACAAAATACCGACGATACTGGCGCAGAAAAAGCCGCCAACGACTGGCTCTGGAATACTATACTTTTGCAATAAAGCACTTTTGGAAATGATGAATTTCCCCATAAATAAAGCAGTGATAGCCAAAGTAAAAGCCAGAAAGGCTTGCACTGGGACCAGTTGCTTAGCTGCTTCATGAATTACATTTGGTTCCATTGGAGAGTTTATCCTTGTCAAAAAAAGGTCGATTGTACTCAATTTTACTGAGTTAGCCCAATCGGGTTACTGTATTCTAGATTGTCTGGCTAAAAGGGCAAAGGAGTAACAGTGACGAGTTATGCATATTCCTCTGCATACACTGAGCTTTACACTTGTATGGTTGATAATGCATTGCGGGCTTATTTTGTGATTGTGTTAACAATAACATGGCCATATATGGACGCTCCCGGTGAGTCAAGACAATAGTCTGCCTACCGAAGGCTTTTGACCTTGGTTTTCTTCTAAACTATTCACACTTGCTGTTGTTATTGATGTCACTCATGTACCGCTTAAAGTGGTTGTACTGCCATATATACGGGCTTAACAGTGTAGCTGTGCCCCTAATGAATTCCGTACCACTGCGCCGTTTAATTGTGAAACACCCATTCGGATTAAGTTCATCCTTGGCCTTTTCTGGCTTACATTGGTTGGACTGAGCCATTACTTCATCGTTTACAACAACCCTGGTGAGTTATTAATGTGCTATCTTGCCACTCATATCACCCACTCGGGTTAAATACCCTTGGCCAGACCGAGCTGTGCAAGATAGCGACAACGGTTTTAACATGCAACATGATAGGCACCATACTGAGGCTGATACGGGGTTTTGTTTTTGCGGTAATATCCACATCAACCTTGCTAAGCGATGGGCTGTAGCCACCACAGTACAACACATGGTTTTTCGAGTCCTAAGCTGGTTTATCCACATGCTTAAGTCATCTTGTTTTTTGCTTGCGTGGCTAACGACGGTTCTTGCGCCGTGTATCAGTTGCTTACGCAGATAGCCGTCACCTCGCTTGGTTATTCCTGAATGGACGCTTTTAGTACCTGAAGCAAATTGTTTTGGGGTTAACCCCAACCAGACAGCCAGTTCTTTTGGGCTATTAAAGGCTTGACCTGAGCCGATTGAAGCCGCAAAAGCGGAAGCGATAATAGGTCCTACAGCTGGAATGCTGAGTAAAATACTGCCATTAGGATCTTGCATGGCAAGTTGTTCTATCAGTGAGTTAATTTGTTTCAGACGTTTGGTCAATACTTGATACTCGTCCCAGAAATCATTCGCCATCAGCTTAATTAACGGGCGTTGATGGTCATCATTCATAATGTCCCACATTGCCAGCTCAAACGCGCTATAGCCTTGAGGGAAGCAGATGCCAAAATCAACTAATACGCCACGAATTTGATTTGTACAGGCGGTTCTTTGTCGAACTAAGCGTTCTCTGACTCGATGAAGCATTAATACTTCCAGTTGCTCTTCTGTTTTTACAGGGATAAAGCGAATATGGGGTCTCAAACTGGCTTCAAAAATAGCCATGACATCATTTTTGTCGTTTTTATTGCCACGGACAAAAGGAGTCACATGCTGTGGGGGTATGAGTTTGACGTGATGCCCCATACTGTTGAATTTTCTTCCCCAGTAATGTGCAGAATAACAAGCTTCAAATATCACATCACAAGGCGGTTGAAGCTGCATGAACTCGACAAGTTGAATACGGTTAAGTCGTTTATTAAAAAGCTGTTTAGCGTGTACATCCATGCCGATAACGTTGAAGACATTTTTTGCCAAATCGATAGCAATAGTGGTAACTTTCATAGTGGACGCTCCTTATGTAACTGAATGGTTCAACATCAGTTTGGCGCATTGACGCCGGAATAGGGAGCGTCCATCTCATCACCCATTTTAATTGGCTATTGTATTTTACGCTGAGGTAGGTGCAGTAATTCTCGGTGGAATTAGGAGAAGATGACAAAATAAAAAGGTATTAATGCCACTGCATTAATACCTTTTTGTTGCTTTAACCCTAACGCTTGTCAGCGTTGGCACTGAAGCCTATTAAAGCTTAACCATCAATTTGCCTTTGTTGGCACCAGAGAAGAATAAGTTCAATCCGTCAATTGATGACTCTAAGCCATTAAGTACGTGGGCGCGGTGTTTGATTTTACCTTGCAGTACATAAGGGGTGAGCTTAGCCAATAAGCTTGGCACTTCACCAAAGTGATCTGGCATTGTGAAGCCTTGAATCGTGAGGCGTCTTTTTAAAATGTTCATCCAGCTAGGGCCAGGTGCTGGTGTTTGGCTGCTGTAGTCAGCAATTAAACCACAAACCATGACACGGCCATGTGGGTTCATTTTATCGATAATTAGGCTTTGGATTGGGCCTGCGGTATTTTCAAAGAATAAGTCGATGCCATTTGGGGCACATTGTGCAAGTTTGGCTTCAAGATCATCGGTTTTGTAGTTAATGGCTGAATCAAAACCAAGTTCATTGACAATCCAATCTGCTTTTTCATCACTACCAACTACCCCAATAACCGTTAGGCCATCTGCTTTAGCAAGTTGACCAACAATTGAGCCAACAGACCCCGCAGCGCCGGTAACAATAATGGTTTCGCCAGCTTTGGGCTTACCGACATTAAATAGGCCTTGAGTGGCGGTTAATCCCGGTAGCGCAAATACAGACAGTATTGCTTCGTCTGGTAATGGCGCATCAACTTTGTTTAAGCCTTGACCATTACTGTGAAAATATTCTTGCCAGCCCATCATGCCCATCACGCGATCGCCAACTTTAAAATCGGGGTGATGGCTTTCAACGACTTCACCGACACCGCTACTGCGCATTACTTCACCTAAGTTCACTGGCGGAATATAGCTGTCAGTATCAGGTTGCATCCAACCAAACATGGCAGGGTCTAATGACATATGATTTTGTTTTACTAAAATCTCGCCTGGGTTCACGGTTGGCATTGGCTTTTGTACCACTTCAAAAATATCAGCGGTGATTGGGCCACCTTGTGGACGCTTTACTAAGTTGATGGCGGTAAATGTGCTCATTGTTGTTCCTTGTCTTTATTTTTATCAATTTTGCTATTGAATGCATTATTGCTTTTCTTTTTGATAAGATATAGTAGCTAAAAAGCGATACTTTATTGCTTTAAAAACAATAATGAGGCTTTGATGGATCAATTACGGGCGCTTAAATATTTTGTGAAAGTGGTGGAGTTAGGCAGCTTTACCCAAGCGGCTAAGGCTTTTTCTGTACCGGCATCATCATTATCAAGACGGGTTGCAGATCTTGAAAACTCCCTTGGGGCGACGTTATTAAAGCGTTCAACCCGCGCCGTCAGTTTGACTGAGATTGGCCGAGAATATTATCAGCAAGTATCAAGCTTGCTAAATCAGCTTGAACAAAGCAATGAGGCGGTGAGAAGTTATCAAACTGAACCTATGGGGAAATTACGCATTAGTGCCATGGTTGGCTTTGGCCGTGAACAGCTGCTGCCATTGATGGATGAGTTCTCAAGGTTATATCCCAAAGTGATTTTAGATATTGAGCTCAGCGATGAACTGTCGTCTGTTGGACGTGATGATGTGGATATTGCCATTCGTGGTGGTTATGCCCCTAATGATCGCGTAGTGGCGATAAGGTTAATGGACAACCAGTTTGTACCAGCAGCGACCCAGCAGTATCTAGCGGACTATGGCGTACCTTTACACCCAAATGAGCTTAAACAACATAAAGGCTTATATTATCGCTCGCCAAAAGGCCGCGTGCCGTGGCTAAGTAAAATTAATGGCCAGTGGCATGATGTATCAGCCCCTGTTGAGGCGATCAGTAATGCTGGTGAGTGGTTAATCGATAAAGCGCTGCAACATCAAGGCATAGTGATGATGCCGCGCTGGGTGCTAGCACCATTTTTTGAATCTAATCAGCTGACTGAATTACAGTTTGAGCCGCCATTATCAGCCAGTCAAAGTGATGATTTCGGGGTATATCTTATTTATCAAAAACAGCGCTATCATGTCCCTAAGGTCAAAGCGGCGGTAGATTTTTTAGTGGCTAGGATTAAACACGCTAAATAACTTAGTTTATGTAATATTCAAAGCAGCTAGCATGTTTAAATATTGGCTGTTATGACAGTGTCTACATCAAGAGTATCATTAGTAATGATTGCAACACCAACAATAGTAACCACAAGGCTGACGCTCCGCGCTTTTCAAGCCGATGATTTAGCAGCATTTGTAGCTTATCGAGCCGATCCTGTGATTGCGCAATATCAAAGCTGGGATGATTATCAGCTCGAAGATGCCAAGGCGCTGTTTACCAGTATGGATTATGGTTTGTTTGGTGTTGCTGGTAACTGGTTTCAGCTAGCTATTGTCGATAAAAGCCAACAGCTAGTAGGCGATGTAGCAGTGCATTTTGTCGACGATATGCAGATGGAGCTTGGTTTTACCATAGCGAGAGAGTATCAGCAGCAAGGTTTTGCTACTGAAGCACTGGCAGCAGTGATTGATTATTTGTTTGTCAGCTTAAACAAACATCGCATAACGGCGATAACTGATGCCGAGAACCTAGCATCAATAGCGTTACTAGAAAGGCTTGGATTTCGAAAAGAGGCCCATTACTTAAAGAATATATTTTTTAAAGGGAAGTGGAGCGATGAGTGCGGCTTTGCACTGTTGCAACAGGAGTATTTTCAGCAGTCTTAATAACGGTATTTATCACAATCGTTATTGTTGTCGCTATCGGTAGAGTGTGGTCGATAACTCAAATCTAAACCTGAGCTTTAAAAGCAAAAAGTCAGCACAAAGCTGACTTTTTTATTGGTAATTCGATTTTACTCACTAGGGCGAACAGTTGTGTGATTAGTTTCTTTTTTTCCATTTAAATAAAATCGAGTACTTCCATAAGCTCTTAATCACAAAGAAACCGATAAAAGCAAATATTGCACCGAGTATAATGCAACCCAGTAAAAATGGCGGCCCTACGGTACTGATAGAGCTTTCAACCCATTGCCAGCTGGCTTCAAAATTGAAATGAGCAGTGTTATGGCCAAGAATTTTTGCTCCTAAAATATAGGCAGCATAAAACATAAATGGCATGGTAAACGGGTTTGTTATCCAAACTAATGCCACTGCCAATGGGATATTGACGTTAAAAAATATCGCCATGCCTGCAGCAATAACCATTTGAAAAGGAAATGGTAACCAAGCGACAAATAAGCCCACCGCAAAGGACCCCGGAGCCGATTTTCGGTTGAGGGTCCATAAATTTGGTTTATCCAGCAAACCACCAAAAATACGTAAATATTTATTGTTACGTAAAGTCTCAGGCTTCGGCATAAATTTTTGTAATAATTTTTTTGGCATATATGCGATTACTGTCTTTAATTAACCGATGATAAATCGATTTGTTTATGGATTTTGCGCTAGCGTCCTATTTAGCAATTTATTGCCAAGTTTACTTCCAATATCGCTAGCGGTTTTAATGTTTGTTATTGGGGTACTCACGTTAAAGAGGTGGCCATTCATCAGTGGCTGCCTTTTAGGTGTCTTTTGGGTTTCCATTTGTTTTTATTCATTATTTTCACATCAAGAAGCTGAACATCCAGTCAGAAAACAATTTAAGGCACAGATAGTATCACTAGTTAGCAAAAACAGCGACTGGATAAGCTTTAATGTTGTTTTACTATCAGCGCAACATTCGCTTTACAAGCGATACTATAGACTTAATTGGCAACAAGCGCCTGAGGTAAAAGTTGGGCAGGTATGGGCGTTTGACGCCAGAATGAAGCCCATTACCAGCCCGATTAACCAAGGTGGTTTTAATCAACAAAAATATTTATTAAGCCAACACATTGTCGCAAAAGGCAGTGTTAAACAGTCACAGCTTATCGATTATAAATTGTCTTTAAGGCAAAGAGTAATTAGTGATTTCAAACCGAAATTACAACATTTAAGCCATTATCCCATCATTAATGCGTTGTTGTTTGGCGATAAAACTGACATTTCTACCGAGCAATGGCAGGCGTTAAGATCAACGGGCACAGGTCATTTAGTTGCGATTTCAGGATTACATTTATCTGTAGTGTTTGGTCTTAGCTGGAGTTTATTTAGGCTGTTATTGTTAAATTTCATGGCAACATCCTCTCGGCGTAATCTCATCTTGGCGGTATTAATGGCAGCAATGGTTGCTGCAGGTTATGGTTATTTAGCTGGGATGGCTATATCCACTCAGCGGGCATTGATGATGCTGTTAATGATTGTGTTGCTAACCGTATTTAGACAACACGCCTCGACTTGGCAGCGCTTGATATGGGCGTTATTTGCGGTGTTGGTATTTGACCCTTTTGCCAGTTTAAGTGCTGGTTTTTGGCTTAGCTTTAGCGCATTGGCAATAATTTTATTTACCATCGACTATCTTGGGGTTAAATCCACAACGGAGTTAAATCCCCAGCAATTGAACACAGCTGTCGAGTTAACGGATGTTCAAATTCAGCAAGATGATAGCTTAAGGGCTCGAGGATTGCGGCGTTTGAGTCAGCTTAAGTCAAATTTGATGGGTTTTCTAATTAATTTTTGGGCGATTCAGTGGCGCTTATTTATCGGTCTCGGGATAATACAAGCGCTGTTATTTGGTAGTATTTCAATCCACAGTATTTGGATTAACTTTTTGATGGTGCCATGGTTTAGTGTCATTGTTATTCCGCTGTGTATGTTGGCTTTATTGCTAAATAGTGTCTTTATGCTGTTACCTGCACCTGAGTTTATAAGTGATGCAATAGTTAGCACATTATTGTGGCTTACTGATCATAGCCTTGCCCCTTTTTACTACCTGTTAAGCCTAAGTGGGCAGTTACCCTTGGCTCAATTTCACCTTTCAGATGCGCTGACAGTCAGTTTACTATTACTTGCCTTAGGACTGTTTCTATTTAAGTGGGCTAGCGACACCCATTGGCGAGTATGCTTTGGATTAATGGCGCTGCCTTTTATGTTTCAGGTATATGGCTTTATCAAAGATAATACTCAACCCCTATCGACTAAGCTGTTGTGGCAAATGCATGTATTAGATGTGGGTCAGGGCATGGCGGTGCTATTACAACAAGGTCATAAAGGCATACTTTATGACACTGGCGCGGCTTATGGTGACAATTTTAGTTACGCCCAAAGAGTGGTGATACCCACATTAATGGCTAAAGGTGTGACTGAGCTAGATTATTTAATTATCAGCCATGACGATAATGATCATGCTGGTGGGGTAAATGAACTACTTAAGCATTTCAGTAAGCTAACTATTATCAGTAATATCGATAAGTACCAGCAAACTGATATAACCAATACAGTGCAGTTTGATGCGCAACTAGCCGATAAAACTCAAAAGCAATGCGATGATAGGAGGTTTAATTGGTTTAATTTAGCCATTACTTTAACCAGTAACATGGCAGCAAAAAGTGATAATAACCAGTCTTGTGTTGTGCATATTGATGATGGCAATAACCGTGTTTTACTGGCCGGTGATATTGAGAAACAAACTGAACAGCGGCTGATACAAAGCGGCTCTTTACTGGATGCTGATATCCTACTTGTGCCACATCATGGCAGTCGTACTTCATCGTCTGCAGAGTTTATTGCGGCCGTTAATCCCAGCGAGGCAATTTTTACTGCGGGTTTTGCTAATCAGTATGGTTTTCCTAAACATGACGTTGTTGAGCGCTATAAAACCCATGGTGTTACCACGCTTGTCAGTGGCGAAACAGGCCAGCTTAGTATAGATTTTAAACGTCAAAGTTATAAAATTCGACCGTATCGTACAGTTATTAAGCCATTTTGGTATAACAACTTGTTTAGATTTGGTGTCCAAGTTAAACCAGAGTAGAATACGCCTTTGTTAGCAATTCGAGTATTAATGTAATCAATGACAACAACTAATAACGAAATGTCGAGCGTCTTTAAGCGCCTTCTAACTTATCTTGTCCCAATGAAAGGGATGTTTCTGTTAGCTGTATTGGCATTATTGACCTACGGCTTGGTTGACGCTGCATTCATTTACTTCATCAAACCATTTATTGACGAAGGCTTTAGTCAAACTCCGTCAGTGGTCGCGGGCGTAGAAGTGCCGAGTCACGGCGGCTTTAATTCCAATAACAATATTATGATCATGGCACCGCTAGTGGTTATTGGAATGTTTACCCTACGTGGCTTAGCCAATTTCGTGTCGACTTATTGTGTGTCTTACATGAGCTCGAGATTAATCATGGATATGCGTCAGCAAGTGTTTGAGCATTATTTGCGTTTGCCTGTAAGCTATATCGATCGCGAAAATAGTGGTAACCTCATTTCTCGAGTGACCTTTGATACCGAACAAATTGCCCGTGCATCAGGCAGTGCGTTAATCTCTATTGTACGTGACTCTATTACCGTCATTGGTATGTTAGCTATCATGTTCATCTATTCTTGGAAACTTTCCATGTGCATCCTAGTCATTGGCCCATTAATGGGGATAGTGATTAGCGTTGTGAGTAAGCGTTTCAGAAAAGTCTCTAAACGCATCCAAGCAGCCATGGGCAATGTCACCGCAACCACTGAGCAAATGATTAAAGGTCATAAGAATGTGTTGGCGTTTGGTGGACAAAAGACTGAAGTCGAGCGCTTTCAAAAAGTTAATGAGGGTAACCGCAAGCAAAATATGAAACTTGCTGTAGCTCAAGCCGTTAGTCAACCGGTTATTATGATCATCGGTTCATTTGCGTTAGCGTTTGTATTGTACGCCGCCACATTCCCAAGCTTGAAAGCCGATTTAACCGCAGGCACATTTGCGGCCATTTTGGGCGCGATGATGGCAATGCTTCAGCCGATTAAAAATTTAACCCGTGTGAATGCTGAATTTCAACGTGGTATTGCCGCATGTACCACAGTTTTTGAGCTGCTAGATACAGCACCTGAAGCCGATACGGGTGAATTTGAAACTCAGCGCGTTAAAGGTAATTTAAAATTCAATAACGTTACCTTTAGTTATCCTGAGCAAGAAAAACCAGCCTTAACTCATGTTGATTTTGAAGTGAAGCAGGGTAAAACCATTGCCCTTGTTGGACGCAGTGGTTCGGGTAAATCAACCATTGCCAGCTTAATCACCCGTTTCTATACCGGCGTGTCAGAAGGGCAAATTACCTTAGACGACGTTGATATTTATGATTACAAATTAAAGTCATTACGTAATCAGGTGGCGTTAGTATCACAGCAAGTTACTTTATTTAACGACACTATAGCTAATAACATTGCTTATGCTTATCCAGGTGAAGCCACTCGCGAACAAATTTTACAAGCTGCAACCCTAGCTCATGCGATGGAATTTATCGAAAATTTACCTGAGGGGTTAGATACTCAGGTGGGTGAGAATGGCGTATTGCTGTCGGGTGGCCAACGTCAACGTATTGCTATCGCTCGGGCGATGTTGCGTGACGCGCCAGTATTAATATTAGATGAAGCAACATCAGCCCTTGATACTGAATCAGAAAAAGCGATTCAGCAAGGTCTTGATAACTTGCGCCATAATCGTACCTCGATTGTGATTGCCCACCGTTTATCAACCATTGAAAGTGCTGATGAGATTTTAGTTATCGATCAAGGCCAAGTAGTTGAGCGTGGTACTCACAGCGACTTAGTGGCAAAAGAGGGCATGTACGCTAACTTATATCAAATGCAATTTGGTAGTTAAATGCAGGCGTTAGTCAATAAAATTTGGTACCAAGGACACCGCGCTAAGTGGTTATTATTACCACTGAGTGCACTATTTGGGTTGATATCCAGTGTCAGGCGCTGGGCATTTAAACTTGGTTTTAAACAAGCGCAAGTATTGGATGTCCCTGTGGTGATTGTTGGCAATATTACCGCTGGTGGCAGTGGTAAAACCCCAACGGTTATTTACTTGATTAACTTATTACGTCAGCAAGGCTTCACCCCTGGGGTGATCAGTCGTGGTTATGGTGTCAATATTGATGGGGTAAAAACCGTCAAAGCAACCGATAACGCCGCAGATGTGGGTGATGAACCAGCAATGATTGTGGCTCGAACACAAGTTCCTATGGTGGTCGGGGCGAAACGCATTGACGCTGCAAAACAGTTACTGAGTGAAACCAATGTAGATGTGATTATTAGTGATGATGGCTTACAGCATTACGCGCTTGCACGTGATATTGAGATCAATATTGTTGATGGTCAGCGCCGTTATGGTAATCAATGCTTAATACCTGCAGGCCCGTTACGTGAAGGTTTATGGCGTTTAAATAGCATTGATTGGGTATTAAATAATGGCGGTGTAGTGCAAGGCAATGAAGTGGCGATGAGTTTAACGCCAGCAGCCCTTAAGCCTGTAAAACCCAATTCAACTCAGCAATGGCAACCACAAGCTGCTATTGCAATGGCAGGTATTGGTAACCCTCAACGTTTTTTTGACAGCTTATCATTGCAAGGGTTTAGCCTTGCTGAGACTAAAGCTTTTGAAGATCATCAAGCATTTGATGAAAATGAACTGAAACAGCTCTCAAAGCAGCATCCATTGATCATGACCGAGAAAGATGCGGTTAAATGTCGCGATTTTGCACAAGATAACTGGTGGTATTTGCCTGTAAATGCGAAGCTTAATACTGAATTTGATACCGCTTTTTTGAATAGACTTAACCAAGTCATAAAAGATAAACAAGGAAACCTCCATGGCGTTCGATAAAAAATTACTTGAGATTGTGGCTTGCCCTGTTTGTAAGGGTAAATTAGAATTCGATAAAGAAGCCGACCAATTGATTTGTAAAGCAGATAAATTAGCTTACCCAATTACTGAAGGTATTCCAGTGTTGCTGGAAAATAGAGCTGAGCCAATCGAGTCGTAATTTGATTGTTATCGAAAAAGCGCCTTAATGGCGCTTTTTTATGGCTGTTTATATCCTAGTTTGCATCACTATATTGCGCTGTTATGAGTCAAAAGGGTTTTATATGTTGCCTATATTTGAATTAGGGTCAAAATTTGAACCGCAAATATTGGAAAGTTATGAGTTTACGGAAGCGCCCCATGAAAAAGTAAAAGGGGCTGTCGTATATACTCTGGAAGTTGGCACAGGCGATACATTGCTAACTGTCTATGAAGGTTTGCTTCACGAAGTGATTTATCAAAATCCGAGTTGGTTCCCGTGGACAAGAAAAAGAAAGTTGCGACACCTTTTTAATTCTTATTCAAGTAATTTGTCATGGGTAGAGTTTATGGATAATGGCTTCGGTAAAGTTTTTGATCGAGAAGACAAAGAGCTTTACGCACTTACTAGTCGTGCAATGGACTACACAACTTTTGGTACTGCATTTTGGCATACAAAAAAGCATTAAAAACTCATAACCAGTGCATCTTGTCGGACTTGGGCAAACTGTCACCTTTTTCGCGCTGCGCGGCAAAAAAAGGTGACAGTTCACCCAAGCCGCAAATGCAGGCGATAAATACAGTGTTAGCAGCCAATATAGGAAAGTTTTACGCTATTTTTTCAGTCCTTGATAAAGAGTATCAATCCATTTTTCTTCGGATATGAAATTCCAGCTCCAATTTTTCCATTTCTTATGCATTCCTTTCGCTTGAATATTGGCTAACGAGTGGCCTTCTTGGATATTCTTGTTCATCCAATTAATGGAATGATCCAGCATATGCTTAAATTTCATGAGATCATCTTTATTAGCAAGTGCACCATGACCTGGGATCACTTGTGTGTCATTATCCATTGATGCGAGTAATTTAGCGACATTGTCACGATAGCCAAGTACAGATCCGCCGCCCTTTAAATCAATATATGGAAAACGGTCTTTAAAAAACAAATCCCCCATGTGCACAATGTTGGCATTTTTCCACATCACAACACTATCCCCGTCAGTATGGCCAGGCCCGAGGTGCTTCACCACCAAAGTATCCTTGTTAAAATGAATTGATATATCAGTCGCGTAGGTGACAACAGGTAGCGCAGATTTTGGCGTATCTTTATCGGCGCTGAGCCGAGTTAGTACATTGTCATGGGCAAAAATAATCGCTTGCTCACCAAAGTGGGCATTACCCCCAGTATGATCCCCATGATAGTGGGTATTGATGACATACTTGGGGCTGCCGGGCTGGATTTTATTTAATGATTGGCTAATTTTGTTCGCCAGCGGCGCAAATTGATCATCGATTATCAATATGCCATCACTGCCGGCTGACACGCCAATATTACCGCCAGATCCCACAAACATATAAGCAGTGTCACTGAGTTGTGTTGAGCTAATTTGTACATCTTTGAAGCGGTCATCATCAGCCACAGCGCTAGATGTTATTAGTGATAATGCCAGTAAACTTGTTTTAATTTTATGCTTCATTTGTCGTCCTTTAATGTAAAGCGCCTCATTAATCGCTTAATGTTGCGCTTGCTTGCATCCTGATTACACTGTCCAAGGTAGCAGCTTTTTGGCTCGTTTGTCAGCAGAAGCTAATTTTATCGATGACTGATAACGTATGCGATAAAGCGCCTGATAACAAAGCGGCACCAAGTACAAACTGGTAACAGTTGAGAACGACAGTCCGCCAATAATGGCGATTGCCATTGGCGAATAAGGTGGTCCTCCGCCGCCAATTTGAGTGTCGCCCATTGCTAAAGGCACTAAGCCTAACACTGTGGTAGCAACCGTCATCAATACAGGGCGTAAACGGGTAATACAGATGGCTAAGATAGATTCAGATAAATCGGTTAATTTAGGCGTTTTTTGATTTATTTGGTCAACCAAAACAATGCCATTGTTTACTACGATACCCATTAAGATAAGGATCCCTATCATTGCCATTACCGACATAGGTGTTGCTGAAACCCACAGTGCCCAAAATACCCCAGTGATAGAGAACAAGATTGAACTGATAATGGCGGTTGGTAATAACAGTGATTCAAATAAGGCAGCCATCACAATATAAATCATGATTAATGCCAAAATCATATTTACTGCCATGACGGATTGCTCTTCATCTTGACGCTCAAACCCGCCACGTAGCGAGTAGTCATATCCATAAGGGAAGTTGACATTGGCCATTACCTTTTCAATCTGCTCTTGGGCTTCTTCAGTGGTAATGTCATTCACGTTTGCGCCAATCGACAGCGCAGTTTGGCGATTAAAGTGGCGTATGGTATCAAAGCGGGGCTGTATCTTAATATTGGCGAGATTATCTAAGCTATATAGGCGCTCACCTTTACGAATGATCGGTAATTGTTTTAGCTGCTCTAATGATCGCTGCCAGCTTTTATCATAGGCGAGCTCAATGCGTAATTCGCCATTAGGATCATGCCTATAAGAACGAAGCGGTGCACCGCGTAGCGCCATGGAAATGTGAGAGGCGATTTCGTTAAGTTTTAAATCTAATCTTGCCGCCATTTCACGATCGATTGTAATCACCACTTCTTGCTGAGCAGAACTGACTTCAGAGCGCACATCTTCAAGCCCTTCAATGGCGCTAAGCAGAGGTACGACTTGTTCACTTAAGCGAATTAACTCTGAGGTCGAGCGACCGGTTAAGGTGACTCTTAAGCCTGAGTTTTCATTGCCCCAACCAAATTGTGGCTTGGCTGCGGCATATTTAGGGAAACCTTCACGTATGGTTTCTTTCAATTCAGACATTGGCGTTTCAATATCTTTTTGCAGTAGTAGCGTGGTTTGAATATTGTCTGCTGAGTAATAACTGTAAACAGAATCAATCATAAAGGCCTCTTTATTGGCATAAAGATAATCTTCCATTTGATTGATCATCGCTTCAGTGACTTTTAAATTGTGGCGACCTTCTAATTGATAATTAATGTAGAGGCGATCTTTGCCTTCGCCTTCTGATTGATCTTGTTTTACTAAACTTAAGGGTAATGCGGTAGAGACTAAAATGACCACTGCAATAACCCCTGATAGCTTTGAGTGAGCCAGTACCCAGGTTAGGCTGCGTTGATAAAGCTGCTGTAACTTAGAGACTTTAGCTTCGGTCTCAATATGAAAATCAAACTTAGTAAGCATTAATGGGATTAAGGTTTTAGCAACCAGTAATGATGCCGCTAACGAAATGCAAATCGCAATGGCCACATGCTCAAGGAAAATCGTTAGCTCGACCTTAACCCCGACAATGTTAGGTAAAAACACGATAGCTGTGGTTAATGTGCCCGCCAAGACGGCTAGGGCGACTTTCTCTACCCCAGTAAGTACCGCTTTTTCATTGGCCGCTGTTGTTATTTCAGTTGCAGCGCCATCATCTGATAACGCAATTTTTTGCTTTTGTTGTAACACGCTTTCGGTCACCACCACGGCGTTATCAATTAACATGCCTACAGCCAGTAATAATCCCATCATCGACAGAATATTTAAGCTGTAACCAAGAAAATACATCCCAGCTAATGTCATACAAAGGGAAATTGGCACCGATGACACGACCACTAACGTCATCTTTAAATTACGTAAAAATAAATACAATACCCCAAAAGAAAGCAGCGCACCCAGTAAGCCAGATAACAATAAATCCTGCAGTGATGACTTAACTCCATAAGCTTGATCTTCCATGACGAATAACTTGATGCCTTGAAATTGCTGATCTTGTTTCGTTTTTTCAATAACGGCTAACACTCGTTCAGATACATCGACTAAATTTGAGCCTGATTCTTTAAACACATCTAAACCAACAGCGTATTTTTGGTCTAAATGACGCCCTTCAAAGGCTTCAGGGAGGGTAAATTTGACTGAGGCAATATCACCAACAGAAGTGGTGCTATTAAGCTTTACTGCCTTGATATCTTCAAGTGATAAAAACTCTCCCTTGGGCGATACCTGAAACACCTGATTATTATTTCTAAGTGTGCCAGCACTAATGACAAAGTTTTCTTGTTGTAAACGTTGCTGCAACTGAGCTGGATTAATGCCAGATGCAGCAAGTTTGTCGGCATCTAGTCTTATTTCAATTTGCTTTTGATCAACCCCATACAAGGTGACTTTTGAGACCCCTTCAATACGCTCAAGCGGCTTGCGAAGTTGTTTGTCTAACAGATCAAAAGCATTTGATAACTCACGTTCACTGGAGATTCGAATCGTTAACACGGGCATATCAGCGGTAGAAAATTGCTGAATGAAAACCCGTTCCACATCTTTAGGCAGCAGGTGTCTTACCGAATCAATTTTTTCCCGTGCTTCTAAGCTTTTTGTGGCGACATCTTCGCCCCATTTCATATTTAGCTGAATGTTAGCACCATCTTGAGAAGAGTTTGAGCGGACCTCTTCAATACCACTCATGGTGGCTAGCGACTCTTCTAATACGCGGGTTATCTCTCGTTCCACTTCTGCAGGGGTAGAGCCTTTATAGGGCACGTTAACCTGAATTTGCGGAATATCAATGCCGGGAAACATTTCTAATGGCAATAATCGACTAGAGGCTAAACCAAATAGTAAGATGGCCAAAAAGAACATACTGGTGGTGACAGGCCTTTTAATGGCTAGTTTTGTTAGGTTCATGATTGAGTCTCCAAATCTAAAGACTCAGTGCTTTTGGTTTGATTAATTGCGGTTTGTTGATAGTTTTTTTTATCAAATAAACCGTATAGGGCAGGAATAACCAATAAGGTCAGCATGGTAGATAAGCCAAGACCAAAGATCACCGTTATTGCCATCGGCGCACGGATTTCACTACCATCACCGACACCTATTGCCATTGGCAACAAGCCTAAGGTGGTGGTCATGGTGGTCATCATTATTGGGCGTAATCGAGATTTAGCTGCAGTGCTTATAGCGACTTCTTTATCATGACCTTCTTTACGCAGTTGGTTAATTCTATCAACCAATACAATGGCATTATTGACCACAATACCTGCCAGCATAATTAAGCCGATAAACACGACTACGCTGATATGGGTACCAGTAATAAACAAGCCAATAATACTGCCGCCAACGGCCATAGGCACAGCAAACAGAATAAGTAATGGATGTAATAAGGATTCAAACTGACTCGCCATCACCAAGTAGACTAAAAATACCGCTAATACCAAGGCGATTTTTAAAGACTTAAATGAATGTTCCATTTCTTCATTTTGGCCGCCAAAGCGCGCTTGGATAGAAGAGGGGAGCTGTTGCTGATTTAAAATTTGCTGCGCTTCTTTTACAGCTTCACTTAAATCACCATAACTTAAGTTAGCTGACACTATCGCAACCCGTTGTTGGCTGACACGATTAATGGCAGAGGGGCCCACTTGCAGAGACACATCAGCAACTGCGCTTAATGGGATTGGGTGCTTACTGTTTGGATTAATAATTAATGAGTTAATATCTGAGATATTATTTCGCTCGTCCAATTCACTGCGCACCAAAATATCTACTTTACGATCACGAACCGTATATTGGCTGGCAATGGTACCGCCAACACGTTGAGCAATACGATTAGCAACGGTGGGCGCTTCTAAATTTAATGACGCAAGCCGGGCATGATCAAATCTAATACTGATCTCAGGTTGACCATCACGAAGTGAGGTATTGATATCACTAAAGCGGGCTGACTCTGATAAAGCAGATACCAACTGTTCGCCACTGTGCTTTAGTTGCTGTAAGTCATAACCTGATAACTCGATCTCTAATGGGGTTTTAAAACTAAATAGCTCAGGGTGATCAATAGTGGCATCAAGGGCTGGAATACGCCTTGCTGTGGCCCTTAAGTCATTGGCTACAGCATTAAACTCTTGAGGATCTGCCAGTACTACCTGTAACCGCCCCCAGTTTTCGCCGCCTCGGGCGGTATCAGATGTCATTAAGCCGCCACTGCCTGCTTGGCTAAAGGTGTGTTTTACTTCTTCTCGACCACTAATGGAGTAAGCTAGTTGCTCTAATACAGCATCAGTTTTTTGTACCGCGGTTCCAGGTGGCAGTAAGATCTCAACATAGAATTCACCTTGATTCATTGGTGGAATTAGCTCTACACCCAGTCTTGGGAATAAGCTGCCAGCACCAACAGTTAGCATGATTGCGATAATGACAGTCAAAGCTTTATGCGTCATCGCATGAGCTAATACCCGGTGATAAATGCTTTCAACAAAACGGTAGCCAAAGTTAAATGCAGCACTTAATGGACGCATCACTAATGACAATGCCCAAGAAATGAATCGAGCTGAAATGATAATGAGGTTTAATAGTGCATTAGGTAGATAGCTGAGTAATAGCTTAAATGGGAAACCAAACACGAATTTAAGATAATGCACAGCTTTAGCTTTTTTAGTGGTTGGCAGGGCTTTTACTTCCGGCTCATTTTCGATGGGTAATTGTTTAAAACCCTGTCTTGATGCCAGCATTGGTATTGCCGTTAGTGCAACAAATAAAGACGCTAATAAAGCAAAAGTTACCGTTAATGCTTGATCTGAAAATAATGCCCCTGCGATACCATCAACAAAAACTAAGGGGACAAATACCGCTAAGGTGGTTAAGGTTGAGGCAAAGATTGCCCCTGCCACTTCTTTACTGCCTTTAAGCGCTGCAGCAACTTTTTTAAGCCCTTGCGCTTTATAGCGGTCAATATTTTCCAGCACCACAATGGCATTATCAACCAATAAGCCTATGGCCAGTGCAATACCGCCTAAAGACATAATATTGAGACTGATATTGGCAAAGTACATCATGTTAAAAGTAGCAATAACTGAAAATGGAATGGAAATAGAAATAATTAAGGTAGCAATAATGTCACGTAAAAATAAGTAGATAACTAACATAGCAAGCAAGCTGCCAAACAGCGCGGCGGCGGTTACTTCACTGACTGCACTTTGGATAAACTCAGATTGGTCATAAATAACCTTTAACTGATTATCTGCAGCTTCACTGTTAATCTCATCAAGCTCAGCACTGAGCCTTTTGGCGACCGATACGGTATTGGCATCACCTTCTTTATATATTGCCAGTTCAATAGACTCTACCTGTCCAATACGAGTGATATCACTGCGCTCTTTATAACCGTCAACAATATCGGCAACTTCAGCAAGTCGAATTAAGGTTTGACCATCACGATAGACAATGACATTTCTTAACTCATCTAGGTTATTAAATTGGTTTAGGGTGCGAACTAAATACTCTTTGTCACCTTGGATCACTTTACCCGCAGATAAATTGATGTTTTCTTCATTAATACGGCGCTTAATATCGTCTGCATTAAGGTTTAGTTGCTGCAGCTTTTGTTGATTTAGCAGGATATGAACTTCTTGCTCTAAGCCGCCAGATAATCTCACTGCGGCGACACCAGATAGTGCTTCTAGGCGTCTTTTTAGTTCTTCTTCTGCAAAAGTACGCATACTTTTGAGCTGTGTTTCACTGGCATCAGGTACTGACAGCGCCACACGCATAATTGGATCTAAGTTTGGATTAAAACGCAGCAATAATGGTTTATTGATATCCAGTGGCAGTTCGATGGTATCAATTTTTTCACGCACTTCTAAACTGGCCATATCCATGTTGGTGCCCCATTCAAACTCAAGCACCACATCTGATAAACCTGAGCGTGAAATAGAGCTAATTTTACGCAGCCCTTTAACCACACCGACGGCTTCTTCAATGGGCTTTGAGATTAACTGTTCAACTTCAACAGGTGCAGCGCCATCATAGGCGGTTCTTACTGTGACGCTTGGGTAACTAAGATCGGGTAACAGTTTTACCGCAAGGCGGGTAAATCCGACCATACCAAATAGCATGATTGCCAGCATAAACATCCACACTGACACAGGACGTTTTACCGAAGTATTAATTATCGACATAGTAGGCGCATCCTTGTCTATTTGCTGGCTAGGCTGTTTTTGGCGTAAGAAAGCGGACTGATGATTTCAACTAACGACAGGTCTTTAAGGTTTTGCTGACCACGAATGACGATTTGTTCACCAGATTGCACACCAGATAGAATTTCAACTTTATCATTTTCGCGATAACCGAGAATCACTTCACGACGGTTAGCGGTGTTATCTTTAATGACATACAGTGCTTGGGTGTCATCTTGGTTAATAATGGCGTTAAAAGGCACAGTAACAACATCATTGTGGGTATCATATTTAAGCTCAACACGCGTGAACATGCCGGCTTTTAATGTTGCGTCTTTATTGTTGATGGCGATAGTTACTTTGAATGTACCGCTTTGGGCATCAACAATTGGGCTAATTCGTAATACATTAGCGATAATATCTTGTTCTGTTGAGCCCTTGTTATTAGCGTATTGATTACTAATGCGCGCTTCTTGTCCTAAACGTAAGCTATTAAGTTGTTGCTCTGGTAAATGTACAATTCCGTGTAGTTCATCTTGATTGACAATATAAAACAACTCTTCAAACTCTTTGGCCATATTGCCTTTTTTCACATGCCTGGTGGCGACAATGCCATCGATAGGTGAAACAATGCGGCTTTCAATCACGTATAGTTCTGCGAGATCTCGCTGAGCCATTGCGGCTTGTAAGTTAAACTCCAGCTTTGCCATCACATCTTGACTTACAAATTCTTTGTTTTTCATCTGTTTTAAGCGGTTTAATTCTTGCTCAATAATCTGAACTTCAGCAAGCGCACGCTGATAATCAAATTGTTGGCGTTTGGCATCAATGGTCGCCAGTGCTTGGCCCTTTGTAACTCTATCGCCTTCTTCAACGTTTATTGAAGTAATTAAGCCTGCAATTCGGGTGACAACATGGGCTTCCTCGGGCGCTTCTAGCGTCGCGGTGGTGCTATAAAATGAAGACACATTTCCTTGAGTCACTTGTGATACCTCAACAGGTACCGCGTATTTTTCTTCTTCTGCAGCTGTTTCTTGTTCACCATTACAGCCACTAAGCATGATTGAAAATGCCGTAATACAAAAAACGGATGAGGTGAATTTTTTAATGTTGTTGAACCTTTCCATGGGATACCTGCCAATTAACTAAGTGTTATAAGTGACGTGACATGCCACAGAGTCTGAAACCAAAGCATGCAAACGTCACGTTATAACATGTAATAAATGTTGAATTTATGTTTACATAGCACGTAATGTGCCAAAATAAATTATTGTTATTTTTCAGTGCTTTAATTGGGTGGCGGTATTTTAGGAACTTAAATGTTAACAAGGGGTAGTGGGAATGCTCAACAAATGGTGAAATTGCTTACTAAGATTTGAGTTAAGGGTTCTGATTTTTGTTGATTAGGATTGTGGGTAAATGGCCATTGAATTAATTTGGCTTTAACAAGAAAATTATTAATAATACAAATAAAATGAACGTGAAAATATTTCAAGGTGTAAAAGCGTATAAAGAAGACCAAATTCTGGGTAAAAAGGAAACCAAATTGTAAGTTTTAATATCTCTAATGGCCATTTTTTAGAACAAAAAGATTTTCTTTATAGCGATATAATTTAAAAAGCAGCTTTTTATATCAGATTTAATTGATATTTTTACTCAATTTATTGTTTATTAGGGCCTAACGTGAATGAAAATGACTATTTTATGAATGTTTTTGGATGATTTACAGTATTTTTCTAGCTTAATCTTTAACTTCAAATGAATTAAAATCGGCAATATTTCTAATAGGCAGTTGTATTGCCTAGCACAAATCTGATGCAACTCCTTCTATAAACACAAATGTAATTGGGTTAATTAGGCCGATTTATGGCGTACTTTTGACATATTTTAAAGCTTATTTAATTCTAATTTGTAATACAAAACCAAGCGCTAAAGTGCCGGCGACCCTTTAATTTCGACTAAAATTAACCTGTGGCGGCTATTAGGATTTAGTAAATAATGAAGCGGACCTAGATAATGTGGCTTATGACCAATCTATGGTGAATGAGCTTTAAACGGGGATAAATGTGTTTGGCAGTTTTATTCATACTTGGCTGCTATGGTAACCAAAGTTAGCAGCAAGGGATTTTTGTGTTCATTGAGCGAGGCTGTCAACGCTAACAAAACAGCTTCTCTAGGCATTAAAAAAGCGCCTAAATAGGCGCTTTTTTCACAAACGATTAAGTTATCGTTTATCTATGCTGACAAAGTCACGCTCGTCTGAGCCAGTGTATAACTGACGTGGACGACTGATTTTGTGACCTGGTTGGTCAAGCATTTCTTTCCAATGTGCAATCCAACCAACAGTACGAGAAAGTGCAAATAACACTGTAAACATACTAGTAGGGATACCGATTGCTTTCATGATGATCCCTGAGTAGAAATCAACATTTGGATAAAGCTTTTTAGATACGAAATAATCGTCTTCTAAAGCAATGCGTTCAAGTTCCATCGCTACATCTAGCAAAGGATCGTTCACATTTAGCTCAGCTAACACTTCATGACATGTTTCACGCATCACTTTAGCGCGAGGGTCGAAGTTTTTGTAAACGCGATGACCAAAGCCCATTAAGCGGAATGGATCAGCTTTGTCTTTCGCACGAGCAATAAACTCAGGGATGCGATCAACACTGCCAATTTCTTCAAGCATATTTAGACAAGCTTCGTTAGCACCACCATGAGCAGGACCCCATAGTGAAGCAATACCCGCTGCGATACATGCAAATGGGTTAGCACCAGATGAACCCGCTAAACGAACCGTAGAGGTAGAAGCGTTTTGTTCATGATCAGCGTGTAATACAAAGATTCTGTCCATTGCTTTTTCAACAACTGGATTGACTTGGTATTGTTCACACGGAACAGCGAACATCATGCTAAGGAAATTACCTGCATAACTTAGGTCGTTGCGTGGGTAAACAAAAGGTTGACCGATTGAATACTTGTAGCACATTGCTGCAATGGTTGGCATCTTAGAAACAAGGCGGAAAGCCGCAATTTCACGATGTTTTTCATCATTGACATCAAGAGAATCTTGGTAAAACGCAGATAATGCACCCGTAACACCACATAGCATAGCCATTGGATGTGCATCACGACGGAAACCTCTGAAAAACGAAGCTAATTGCTCGTTCACCATGGTGTGATTCTTAACCATAGCCACAAACTCTTCGTATTGAGTTTTGCTTGGTAATTCACCATAAAGCAGTAAGTAACAAACGTCTAAATAGTTAGATTCAGTAGCTAGTTCATAAATTGGATAGCCACGGTGTGTAAGTACACCTTTTTCGCCATCAATGTATGTAATTGCAGACTCGCAAGATGCGGTCGCTAAAAAACCTGGATCGAAGGTGAAATGACCTGTCTTTCCAAGTTTACTGATATCGATTACATCAAACCCAGCAGTTCCCTGCTTGATAGGTAATTCGATCGAATCTGTCCCCGGTAACTCTAATTTGGCTATATTGTCAGCCATACCCCGTTCTCCTTACTTCATTCTTTTCTGTGAGTGCGGCATGTTAAGCGGACATTACTTTACAGTGAATTAGTGTCACATTTCAATTTAAATAAGCGTTTAAATTTATTAGACCATGGTATAAAGCTTGCTAGACGCCTTGTTAGCAATGGTTTTTTTGCAAAAAAAACATCAAAAAACAAATTTTACATAGTGTGATGTTTGTATTTGACAATTGCCTTGAGTATACTTGCCTGCGTCCTGAAGGGCGACAAACATCACATTTTTGAAAACATTTTTACGTTGTCTAAATTAGTGAATTCTCAAATGGTTAAGTGTTTGATAGTAGTCTGTTAAGTTTCAACATTTTGTTTACATTTGTAGTTTGGTGTAACAAATAGAAGCAAAGCAAGATGAATAATAAAAATAATGCTCAATGGAGCTGAGTGAGCAGAACGTGAAAAAGCAAAGACCTGTCCATATAGACCTACAGACCATTCGCTTTCCTGCAACAGCGATTGCGTCAATTCTTCACCGTATTTCCGGTGTTATCATGCTGTTTGCTGTCGGTATTCTTATTTGGATGCTAAATGAATCTTTAGCATCGCCTGAGAGTTTCGCTGGCTTACAATCTCTTTTTGATAACCTGCTAGTTAAGTTTGTTATTTGGGGAATTCTAACCGCGTTGGGTTATCACTTAATCGTTGGCGTACGTCATCTGATTATGGATACCGGTCGTTGGGAAGAGCTTGCCTCTGGCTTAGCGTCAGCAAAAATCGCCTTTGTGTTATCAGCGGCGTTTTCTATCATCGTGGGGATTTGGGTATGGTAACAAATGCAGCAAGCCTTGGACGCAGTGGTGTTCATGATTTTATTTTAATTCGTGCTAGTGCCGTAATTTTAGCCTGTTATACCATTTTTATGGTGGGTTTTATTGCGTGTAGCGCTCCATTGACATACGAAATTTGGCAGGGGTTATTCAGTACCTTACCAATGAAAGTATTCACTTTATTAGCGCTTGTTGCTGTACTTATCCATTCATGGATTGGTATTTGGCAAGTGTTAACTGATTACGTTAAAAACGTATCAGTGCGTGGATTACTTCAGTTCGTTTTTGTCGTAGCAGCTTTTTGTTATCTAGCTGCAGGCATATTAATTGTGTGGGGTGTATAAGTGAGTATTCCAGTTCGCGAATTTGACGCAGTAGTGATTGGCGCTGGTGGCGCTGGCATGCGAGCGGCATTACAAATTTCTAAAGAAGGTAAGAGCTGTGCGCTTTTATCTAAAGTTTTCCCAACCCGTTCTCATACAGTATCTGCGCAAGGTGGTATTACCGTTGCGTTGGGTAATGCTCATGAAGATCACTGGGAACAGCACATGTACGATACCGTGAAAGGTTCTGATTTTATCGGTGACCAAGAAGCAATCGAGTTCATGTGTAAGACAGGTCCAGAGGCGGTTATTGAACTTGAGCAAATGGGTTTGCCATTCTCACGTTTTGAAAACGGTACTATTTACCAGCGTCCGTTTGGTGGCCAATCAAAAAACTTTGGTGGCGAGCAAGCGGCACGTACTGCAGCTGCAGCTGACCGTACAGGTCATGCATTACTTCATTGTCTTTATCAGCAAAATGTTAAACACAAAACTGAAGTATTTTCTGAGTGGTATGCACTCGATTTAGTGAAAAACGATGACGGTGCAATAGTTGGTTGTACGGCTATTGAAATTGAAACTGGCGAGATTGTTTACTTCAAAGCGAAGGCAACCATTTTAGCAACCGGTGGTGCAGGGCGTATTTATGCTTCAACCACCAATGCACATATTAATACTGGTGACGGTGTTGGTATGGCAATGCGCGCTGGCGTTCAAATGCAAGACATGGAAATGTGGCAGTTCCACCCAACGGGTATTGCTGGCGCAGGTGTGCTTGTAACTGAAGGTTGTCGTGGTGAAGGTGGTTATCTTTTAAATAAAGATGGCGAGCGTTTCATGGAACGTTATGCACCAAATGCAAAAGATTTAGCATCACGTGATGTTGTTGCTCGCTCGATGATGACAGAAATTCGTGAAGGCCGTGGATTAGATGGTCCATTAGGGCCGCATTGTTTACTTAAGCTTGATCACTTAGGTAAAGAAACATTAGAAGCTCGTCTTCCTGGTGTTTGTGAACTTTCTCGTACTTTTGCGCATATTGATCCAGCAGATGGCCCAATTCCTGTATTGCCAACATGTCATTACATGATGGGTGGTCTACCCGCTAAAGTGAGTGGTCAAGTTGTTCGTCAAAATGCTGATGGCACTGAACAAGATATCGTGGGTTTATTCGCTGTAGGTGAAATTGCTTGTGTATCAGTACACGGTGCAAACCGCCTTGGTGGTAACTCATTACTGGATTTAGTGGTATTTGGACGTGCTGCTGGTCAGCATTTAGGTAAAGCACTCGATGCGACTGCGGATCCAAAAGCGCCATCTGAAGAGCAAATTTCAGCATCACTTGAGCGTCTTAATCGCTGGGAAAGCAATAAAGACGGTGAAGATCCTGCTGTTATTCGTAAAGACTTACAGTTATGTATGCAACTTAACTTCTCTGTATTTAGAAGTGGTGATGCAATGGCTGAAGGCCTTAAAGAGCTTAAAGCAATTCGCGATCGTTTAGCGAATGCTAAGTTATCTGATAACTCTTCAGAATTTAATACTCAACGTATTGAATGTTTAGAGCTTGATAACTTGATGGCGACAGCAATTGCGACAGCTTATGCTGCGAACTTCCGTACAGAAAGTCGTGGTGCGCATTCTCGTGAGGATTTCTTAGACCGTGATGATGATAATTGGTTATGTCATAGCGTCTTTGACCCCGTCACAGAAGAAATGACTAAGCGTGAAGTCAACATGGAGCCTAAGCTTCGTGCGGCATTCCCGCCTATCAAGCGTACCTACTAGGAGAAGCCCCGATGAAATTGGAATTTGCAGTTTATCGCTACAATCCTGATGTAGACACTAAACCATATATGCAGGATTACAGTTTAGATGTGGAAGAAGGTACCGATATGATGGTACTAGATGCACTGATGAAGCTGAAAGAGTTAGATCCTGCATTATCATTTAGACGCTCATGTCGTGAGGGTGTATGTGGTAGTGATGGTATGAACATGAATGGTAAAAACGGCCTTGCGTGTATTACGCCTGTTTCTACTTTTAAAGGTAAGAAAATTGAAATTCGCCCACTTCCTGGCATGCCAGTTGTGCGCGATTTAATTGTCGACCTGACTCAGTTCTACACTCAGTACGAAAAAATTAAACCGTTTCTTATCAATGATGAGAAAACACCGGCTCGTGAACATTTACAATCACCTGAAGAGCGTGCTCATTTAGACGGATTATATGAATGTATCATGTGTGCTTGTTGTTCTACTGCTTGTCCATCTTTCTGGTGGAACCCTGATAAATTTATCGGACCAAGTGGTTTACTGCATGCATATCGCTTCTTAATTGATAGCCGCGATACGGCAACTGAAGAGCGTTTAGATGGTTTAGACGATGCTTACAGTGTGTTCCGTTGTCACGGTATTATGAACTGTGTTGATGTGTGTCCTAAAGGACTAAACCCAACTAAAGCCATTGGCCACATTAAGTCAATGTTACTGAAGCGAGCAGTGTAAATGCGCAACATAGAGCTGGGATTTATTGTTATATAGCTCTATTGGGGAGTCATCTTCAACTATGGGGATGACTCTTTTGTGTGTGTTAGAAGACCTTTGTAATTAACTGTTTAAATTATATAGTTATATCGCTATTATCCGTAGTTGATAAACAGCCTTAAACGAAAGAGTTAATACGATTCGATTGTGGTGCAACCAGGTATCGCAATTATGAAATTGGCGAAGCACGTGTATCAAGTTTGGAAGGAAAAGTAATGCACCAAGGCATCATGAAAGCTTGGCTCGAATCGTCACATTTAAGTGGCTCAAATTCGACCTACGTAGAAGAGATGTATGAAGCCTATCAAGAAGATCCAAGTTCAGTTACCGCTGATTGGCAAGTCGTTTTTGATAATCTCCCTGCGGTAAATGGTACTTCTCAAGATCTACCTGAAACTGCACACTCTAAAGTACGTGATTATTTCCGCAGTTTAGCATTAGAAGGTCGTGCCAAAGGCGCTAGCCGTGTTACTGACCCAGAGTTAGATGCTAAACAAGTAAAAGTCCTCCAGTTAATTAACGCTCACCGTTTTCGTGGTCACCAAAATGCTAACCTTGATCCGTTAGGTTTATGGCACCGTGAGCCAGTATCTGAATTAGACCCAGCATTTCATGGTTTAGATGCCGAAGATATGCAACGTGAGTTCAATACCGGTTCATTTGCATACGGTAGTGACACCCTTAAATTAGCCGACATAGTTCATGCATTAAAAAGTACCTATTGTGGTTCTATTGGTGCTGAATACATGCATATTACCGATACCGATGAAAAGCGTTGGATTCAGCAACGTCTTGAACCGTCTTTGGGTAAAGCAAATTACGATAACACCACTAAGAAACGCATTCTAGAAGGCCTAAATGCTGCTGAAGGTATGGAAAAATACCTTGGCGCAAAATTTCCAGGCGCAAAACGTTTCTCGCTTGAAGGTGGTGATGCGTTAGTGCCAATGATGCGTGAGATTTTATATCGCGCAGGTGAAGCAGGTACCAAAGAAATTGTCGTCGGTATGGCTCACCGTGGTCGCTTAAACGTCCTTGTTAACGTACTGGGTAAGCGTCCTGCTGAATTATTTGATGAATTTGCCGGTAAGCATGATGAAATCCAAGGTTCTGGTGACGTTAAGTATCACCAAGGCTTTTCATCTGATTTCGAAACGCCAGGCGGAAACGTTCATTTAGCACTGGCCTTTAACCCATCACATTTAGAAATCGTTAACCCTGTGGTTATTGGTTCAGTACGAGCGCGTCAAGACAGACGTGGTTGTAGCGATGGTTTACAAGTTATGCCAATTACCATTCATGGTGACTCGGCAATTACTGGACAAGGTATTGTGCAAGAGACATTTAACATGTCTCAGACCCGTGGTTTTAAAGTTGGCGGTAGTATTCGTATCGTTATTAATAACCAAGTGGGTTTCACTACCTCTAATACTGCCGATGTGCGTTCAACGGAATACTGTACTGATATTGCCAAAATGGTCCAAGCGCCTATTTTCCATGTCAATGCAGATGATCCTGAAGCTGTTGCCTTTATTTCGCAGTTAGCGGTGGATTACCGTAACGAATTTAAGCGTGATGTGGTGATTGATTTAGTGTGTTATCGCCGCCATGGTCATAACGAAGCTGATGAGCCAAGTGCAACGCAGCCGCTAATGTACGCAAAAATTAAGAAGCATCCTACGCCGCGTAAGATTTATGCTGATCGATTAATTCAAGAAGATAGTATCTCTGCTGATGACGTTACTGGCCTTGTCAATAACTACCGTGATGCATTAGATGCAGGTGATTGTGTAGTGAAAGAGTGGCGTCCAATGACGTTACACACTGTTGACTGGTCGCCGTATCTTAATCGTGAGTGGGATGAAAGCTATCAAGGTGCAATGAACTTTGACAAGCTGATTGGTCTTGCGCAAAAGATGGTAGATATTCCTGAAAGCCACAAATTGCAATCACGGGTCGCTAAGATTTATAAAGACCGTGTATCGATGGCAAACGGTGAAAAACCGGTTGATTGGGGCTTTGCTGAAACCTTAGCTTACGCCACCATTTTGGAAGATAAAAAACGCGTTCGTATTACCGGTCAGGATTCTGGTCGTGGTACTTTCTTCCATCGTCATGCAGTTTTACATAATCAAAATGATGGTACGACTTATTTGCCGCTTCGTAATGTCGCTGATGAACAGGGCGAGATTGATATTACTGACTCAGTATTATCAGAAGCCTCGGTACTGGCATTTGAGTACGGTTATGCCACAGCAGAGCCGGGCGGATTAACCATCTGGGAAGCGCAGTTTGGTGACTTTGTTAATTGTGCTCAAGTGGTTATCGATCAGTTCTTATCTTCAGGTGAGCAAAAGTGGGGCCGATTATGTGGTCTAACGATGCTACTTCCCCATGGTTATGAAGGCCAAGGCCCAGAGCATTCATCTGCTCGTCTTGAGCGTTTCTTACAGCTTTGTGCAAACCACAATATGCAAGTGTGTGTTCCTTCTACACCTGCACAGGTTTATCACATGCTACGCCGTCAAGTTGTACGTCCTATGCGTCGTCCACTGGTGGTGATGTCGCCTAAATCATTACTACGTCATCCATTAGCGGTTTCTACACTTGAAGAGCTCGCTGAAGGAAGTTTCCAAAGTGTGATTGGTGAGCTTGATGCATTAGACGCGAGCAAGGTTGATCGCGTTGTCTTCTGTAGTGGTAAGGTGTATTTCGAATTACTCGACAAGCGTCGTAAACAAGAAATTACTAACGTTGCTATTGTCCGTGTGGAGCAGCTTTATCCGTTCCCGCAAGAAGAAATGCAAGCCGCACTTGCTGACTATCAGCACGTTAAAGATTTTGTTTGGTGTCAGGAAGAACCTCAGAACCAAGGTGCTTGGTATTGTAGCCAACATCATTTCTGGGCAGCTATCCCTGCCGGAGCTGAACTAACCTACGCTGGCCGTGAGGCATCTGCTGCACCAGCTTGTGGTTATCCTGCTCTGCATGCACGCCAACAAGAAGCATTAGTTAATAGCGCATTAAAACTGTCGTAATAGAAAATTATAAAAGGAAAGCTTTCCATGAGTATCGAAATTAAGGTACCCGTTCTGCCAGAATCAGTTGCAGATGCAACAATCGCGACATGGCATGTGCAACCTGGCGAACAGGTTTCTCGTGACCAAAATCTAGTTGATATCGAAACTGATAAAGTTGTACTAGAAGTTGTTGCGCCAGAAGATGGTTCTATTAGCGAATTATTATTCCAAGAAGGTGACACTGTTCTTGGTGAGCAAGTGATTGCAAACTTCGTTGCTGGTGCAGTTTCAGGCCAAGAAGTGACTAAAGCAGAAGCAGAAGCTGCATCACCAGTAGCTGAGTCTACAGATGAGTCAAATGATGCATTAAGCCCATCTGTACGCCGTCTCATTGCCGAGCATAACCTTGATGCAAGCAAAGTAAAAGGCACTGGTGTTGGTGGACGTGTGACTAAAGAAGATGTTGAAGCATTTGTGAAGTCAGCACCTGCGGCTAAACCTGCTGCAGCGCCTGCGCCAATTGCACCACTTGAAGGTCGTACTCAAAAACGTGTTCCTATGACGCGTTTACGTAAGACTATTGCTAATCGTTTATTAGAGGCTAAAAACTCTACGGCAATGCTAACAACGTTTAACGAAGTTAACATGCAGCCAATCATGGATATTCGTAAGCAATACCAAGAAGTATTTGAAAAACGTCATGGTATTCGTTTAGGTTTCATGTCTTTCTACGTAAAAGCTGTGACTGAAGCATTAAAACGTTTCCCTGAAGTTAACGCGTCTATCGACGGTGATGAACTGGTTTATCACAACTACTTTGATGTCAGCATTGCGGTATCAACGCCACGTGGTCTGGTTACCCCAGTATTACGTGATACCGATACCATGAGCCTTGCTGAAATTGAAAAAAATGTGCGTGAATTAGCAATCAAAGGCCGTGATGGCAAGTTATCTGTTGCTGATATGACCGGTGGTAACTTCACCGTGACTAATGGCGGCGTATTTGGCTCGCTAATGTCGACGCCAATTTTAAACCTTCCACAAAGCGCGATTTTAGGCATGCATGCTATTAAAGATCGCCCAATGGCTGTGAATGGTGAGGTTGTTATTCAACCTATGATGTACCTAGCATTATCTTACGATCATCGAATTGTTGATGGCCGTGAGTCGGTTGGTTTCTTGGTCGCTATTAAAGACTTCCTTGAAGATCCAACTCGTCTATTGCTTGACCTCTAAGAGTCAACTAGACAATACCCTCGTAGCTGGCTCGTTAGAGCCAGTAGGATTTTATAAAGAAGTATATGGATAGATCATCATGAATTTGCATGAGTATCAGGCAAAATCCTTATTTGCCGAATATGGTTTACCAGTTTCAGAAGGCTTCGCTTGCGATACAGCCCAAGAAGCGGTAGAAGCTGCTGGTCACATTGGCGGCGATATGTGGGTTGTTAAGTGTCAAGTACACGCTGGCGGCCGTGGTAAAGCAGGTGGCGTTAAAGTCACTGGCGATAAAGAAGAAATCAGAGCATTTGCTGAAAAATGGTTAGGTAAGAACTTAGTGACTTACCAAACTGATGA
The DNA here is from genome assembly GCF_041469265.1 of Shewanella sp. 10N.286.51.B2. NCBI lineage: Bacteria > Pseudomonadati > Pseudomonadota > Gammaproteobacteria > Alteromonadales > Shewanellaceae > Shewanella > Shewanella sp. 10N.286.51.B2. The sequence continues at coordinate 78,927 of NZ_JBFRKH010000039.1, read as the reverse complement.
AAAAGGCCAGCCTGTTGCTAAAATTTTAGTAGAAAGCTGTACTGATATTGCAAATGAACTTTACCTAGGTGCTGTTGTTGACCGTGCGACTCGTCGCGTTGTGTTTATGGCATCAACTGAAGGTGGCGTTGAAATTGAAACTGTGGCTGAAGAAACCCCAGAGTTAATTCACAAAGCAATTATCGATCCTTTAACAGGTCCTCAACCATACCAAGCACGTGATCTTGGCTTTAAGTTAGGTTTAAACCCAACTCAAATGAAGCAGTTCACTAAAGTGTTTATGGGTCTTGCAAAAATGTTCGAAGACCATGATTTCGCTTTATTAGAAATCAACCCGCTTGTGATCACTGACGAAGGTAATATCCATTGTCTTGATGGCAAGATTGGTATCGATGGAAATGCTTTATTCCGTCAACCTAAAATCCGTGACATGCACGATCCATCACAAGATGATGCTCGTGAAGCACACGCAGCTAAGTTTGAACTTAACTACGTTGCATTAGACGGAAACGTGGGTTGTATGGTTAACGGTGCAGGCCTAGCAATGGGTACTATGGACATCGTAAACCTACATGGCGGCAAGCCAGCTAACTTCTTAGACGTTGGCGGCGGAGCAACTAAAGAACGTGTAGCAGAAGCATTTAAAATCATTCTTTCTGACTCAAACGTTAAAGCTGTTTTAGTTAACATCTTTGGTGGCATCGTACGTTGTGACATGATTGCAGAAGGTATTATCGGCGCTGTAAAAGAAGTCGGTGTAGAAGTTCCTGTTGTTGTCCGTCTTGAAGGTACTAACGCTGAATTAGGCCGTGAAGTGCTTGCAGGTTCTGGTCTTGATATTATCGCAGCTGCGTCATTAACTGATGCTGCTGAGAAAGTTGTTGCTGCTGCGGAGGGCAAATAATGTCCGTATTAATTAACAAAGATACTAAAGTTATCTGTCAAGGTTTCACTGGTGGCCAAGGTACTTTCCACTCTGAGCAAGCAATTGCTTACGGTACAAAAATGGTTGGCGGTGTATCTCCAGGAAAAGGTGGTCAAGTTCACCTAGGTCTTCCTGTATTTAATACTGTTAAAGATGCTGTAGCTGAAACGGGTGCAACTGCGACTGTTATCTATGTACCAGCACCTTTTTGTAAAGATGCAATCCTTGAAGCAATCGACGGTGGCATTGAGCTAATCGTATGCATTACTGAAGGTATTCCAACTTTAGACATGCTTCAAGTTAAAGTTAAACTTGAAGAAACTGGCGTGCGTATGATTGGTCCTAACTGTCCAGGTGTTATCACTCCTGGTGAGTGTAAGATTGGTATCATGCCTGGTCACATCCACAAGCCTGGTAAAGTCGGTATTGTTTCACGCTCTGGTACATTAACGTACGAAGCTGTTAAACAAACTACTGACGAAGGTTTTGGCCAATCTACTTGTGTAGGTATTGGTGGTGACCCAATTCCAGGTACTAACTTCATCGACGTATTGGAAATGTTCCAAAACGATCCACAAACTGAAGCAATCGTAATGATTGGTGAAATTGGTGGTACTGCTGAAGAAGAAGCTGCTGAATTCATCAAAGCAAATGTAACTAAGCCTGTTGTATCTTACATTGCTGGTGTTACTGCACCAGAAGGTAAGCGTATGGGTCATGCTGGCGCAATTATCGCTGGTGGTAAAGGTACTGCTGAAGATAAGTTTGCTGCATTAGAAGCTGCTGGCGTAAGCACAGTTCGCTCTTTAGCTGACATCGGTAAAGCACTGCGTACTAAAACTGGCTGGTAAATTCTAGTGAGTTAATCAAAAGGCGCCATTTGGCGCCTTTTTTGTTTTTTCGTTTCCTATCGCTAAATATGTTCTTCAAAATTATTAATTTAAAACTGTAATCATATGTTTTACTGAGTATTAATCTGTGTTTAACTAGCCATATTAGTATTTAAATGATTAAGGATAATCATGAGTAACGTCATAAAACCGATTGGTATTATTACTGAAACCCCAAGGCTTATCATGCGCCCTTTTGTTGAAGAGGATGCAGAAGCATTATTCTTAATGAACAGTATTCCAGAAATATTAACTTATATCCCCCAAGAGCCACTTACTAGCATAGCTGAAGCAAAAGAGATTTTTACCTCAATTATTCAAGCTGATTATCAAAAGCATGGTTTTGGTCGTTGGGCGGTGCATCATAAGGAAGATAATAAAGTCATTGGCTTTTGTGGGCCTAAATATCTTCCTGAATACGATAAAGTAGAAATAGGTTATCGCTATTTACCAGAATATTGGGGCAAGGGCATAGGCAATGAGGCAGCGCAAGCGGTAGTTGATACACTAAAGCCACAGTTCGATATTGATTTAGTCATAGCCCTTATTTTACATGGCAATACAGGTTCAGAAGCGATAGCGAAAAAGCTCGGTATGAGCATACATGAAGAAAGCGAATATCTCGGCTCGAAAGTACATGTGTATCAAATGGCTTTATAAAGGCATAACTTATGGCGAGTGTAAAAACAAAAAAACCAGCAAGTATGCTGGTTTTTTAATGACTATTTATCAGGCTTGGCGATAATTATTCGTCAGCGTGATCACAGCTGTCATTGGTGCAGTGACCGTATAAATATAAGCTGTGGTGAGTTAGCTTAATATTATGACGCATTGCTATTTCGTCTTGACGACGTTCAATGACCTCATCAGAGAATTCAATTACTTTATCGCAGGTTAAGCAAACAAGATGATCATGATGCTTTTGGGTCGACATTTCAAAAACCGCTTTGCCACTTTCAAAATGGTGACGATTAAGGATACCCGCATCATCAAATTGGTTTAATACGCGATAAACAGTAGCTAAGCCAATTTCCTCACCAATATCGAGTAATTTTTTGTACAGATCTTCTGCACTGATATGTTGGTTTTCAGGGGCTTGCATTAATTCTAGAATTTTAACTCGTGGCAGTGTTATCTTTAAACCTGCTTTCTTGAGTGCTTGATTTCCATCTGTCATCGCTAATCTCTTGATTACAGAACCTTATCGGTTCCTCCGTGGATAATTAAGATCATTATATGTGTTGCAATCAGAAACTGGAACCTTTCAAATGAGTTAATCGTCATATAAGCAGTGATTTTGGCCAATGAGCCATACAATATTGACCAATAGGTTAAAATTCACCTAATAAACTTACTTATACTAAGGGATTATTGAGCATTAACGGCTTTTATATCACTATAATGTTAAATAGGGTTATCAAGCTTTGTACCCAGTAATGATAATTATAATCAAAACAAGGAATTCACATGTATCAGCAGATTGTGGTCTTAACTGGCGCAGGTATTTCCGCTGAATCGGGGATAAAAACATTTCGCGATGAAGACGGTTTGTGGGAGCAACATCATATTGAAGATGTGGCCACCCCTGAAGGTTATGCCCGCGATATCAATTTAGTTGAACGTTTTTATAATAGCCGTTGGGAAAACCTCCATAGCGGTGAGGTTCATCCTAATGCCGCTCATGCAGCATTAGCAAAATTAGAAGCTGAGTTTCCTGGCAAGCTACTGGTTATCACTCAAAATGTAGATGATTTACACGAGCGGGCAGGTTCAAAACGTTTATTACATATGCATGGAGAATTATCCAAAGGACGCTGCCCACAGTCATTGCAAACGTTTGTCCTTAGAGAACCTTTTGGTGAAGACAATTGCTGTACCTGCTGTATTCCTGCCAAACGATTAAGGCCGCATATTGTCTGGTTTGGTGAAATGCCATTTGGTATGGATAGAATTCATGATGCGCTGGATAACTGTGATTTATTTATCGCTATTGGGACTTCTGGGACGGTTTATCCCGCAGCGGGCTTTGTCGACAGCGCTAATCATCATGGTGCACAAACAGTAGAAGTTAATCTGTTAGCGGCAGATCGCCATAGCCAATTTCAATATCATTTTACCGGTAAAGCTGGTGATGTTGTGCCTGCGTTAGTAGAGTCAATTTTAGCCGGTAAAACCCTTGGCAGTGAAGTCGCGACAAAGGAAATGAGTGCTTGAGTAGGGATAAAGTTGCGATAATCATGCGCGGTTTACCGGGTAGTGGTAAATCAACTTGGGTTAATGAATTCATTGAACAGTTAGGCGTAGATAACGCCATACACATACGGCAATATGGTTACTTCTCTACTGACAGTTATTTTGTTCGTAATGGCGAATACCGCTTTAATCCAAAAAAACTCGCCCAGTATCACCAGGCTAATTTAAGCGCATTTATTAATGCGATGGCTCATAACGAGCCTTACGTTATTTGTGACAATACCAATGTATGCCGTTGGGAATATATGGCTTATGAAGCCGCAGCGAAGGCCTTGGGTTATCAAGTAAGAGTAGTGGTGACTGGTGAGCCTAAAAGTGTTGAACATCAAAAATTATGCGCTAAACGTAATCAACATAAGGTGCCATTGGCACAAATTGCTAAAATGGGATTAATGTTTGAACTTGATGATTAGACTTGTTTTAAGATTAACTAAAAAGGCGCCGCGGCGCCTTTTTTGATGTTAAAGGTTGATTATTTAGCTTTAACAGCGGATTGCAGGTCAATATTATAAATCGCAAAACCAAATTCATCTGTGATATCAGTGCGCTTTGTCATAGGTCGCACTTGATAGCCGCTGATAAATTTATCAGCAAGTTCACTGTTTTGGGTTTCAAAGCGAATATCTAACCTTGTTGCCGAATTAATGGTCACGAAATCCCAGTTATTATCAGCACTTGGATCAACTAAACCATTGGCTTCAGTTTCATCAGTGATGTACTGAGCTAGGGCTTCACGGTTTGTGTCTGGTAGTTCCATTACCACGAATTCAGAACCCGTTCCGGCGAATTTACCACCAAATGCGCGATAATTATTGGTTGCGATTATAAATTCTTTGGCATTAAATTCAGCACCACTGATAACAGTGTCGCCGTGAGTGTAACTTAGCCCGACTATTCGGTTAGCATCGGCATTAACTAATGCACAATCGCCATCAAATTTATTTGGTTGAGTTACATCAATGTTGTAGCTGACACCATCTATGACATCAAAGTTATAGGTGCGGTGGGTATTCCAGTTAATCAGGTATTGAGGCTCAGTAGAGTTAACATCAATTTGATTAAATTGATTTGCACTGCATTCCAACCAATCTTTAATTTGAGCGCCACTTAACTTAACAGCAACCAAGGTGTTAGGGTAAAGATATAAATCTGCCGCATTTTTATAGGTTAGCTCACCACTTGGGACTTGCACATAAGACTCGGCATCTGCTGCAGTGCTATGGCGGCCACCTGCTTTAAATGGCGCAGCAGCGGACAATACCGGAATATCTTTTAAAGCCTCCGTTAAGTTAGCTTTCACTTTAGCAATTTGTGCATCTGACACAATTTGCACTGTGGGATCATCTTGTACTAAGGTCAAAAAGCTAAACATATCAGCCGATGCTTTACCTATGGGCTGATCGACATAATCCAATGTAGCTTGATGCTCTTTAGCTACAGCATCACTTATGGTTTTATCAGCAGTCACCAGCTCAGGGTTAGTCGCTTTTTTATCAAAAATAGGCAAGGCTTTGGCCATGCTGTCAACAATTGTCCAGCTGCCATCTTGTAATGCTAACTTAAAATCGATAACGCCGAGGTTATCGCCCCAACGTCCAGGCATAACCGCCGCAATGCCATTTATGGTGCCTTTGTTTATATCGGCATTTTTAAGGTCTGAAAAGGTGCTTGAAGGGAATATTGAATGACTATGACCAAAGGTAATCGCATCAATACCCGCTACTTTTGATAATGCCCAAGTGGCATTTTCATCATTAATGTCGATGGGGTTTTCAGGGCTGCCGACCCCAGAGTGGGGAATAGCGACGATAATGTCAGCGCCTTGAGCTTTCATCATAGGCACAAACTTTTCAGCCGCTTCTATAACTCCCATTACGGTGACTTTACCCGTAAGGTTTTGTTTGTCCCATAAAAGAATTTGTGGTGGTACAAAGCCAATATAGCCGATGTTAATTATGTGTTTATCGCCATTGGTGTCGACGACGTTTTTTTCTTCAATGATATAAGGGGTAAATAGGTTATCGCCTTTGACTTTGTTATCCCAACAGTCGGCTTCACATAATACGTTGGCGTTAATATAAGGGAAATTGGCTCCAGAGATAGACTGGTGTAAAAAATCTAAACCGTAGTTAAATTCATGATTACCAATATTTCCTACTGAATAACCCAGGGTATTCATTGCTTTATAAGCTGGGTGAGTATCACTGTTAGCGCTTTTTTGTTTAAAATTATTGGCAACATAGTCACCCATAGGGCTGCCTTGAAGCAAATCACCATTATCAACTAAGACAAAATTATCAGCACTTTGACCTTGTTGTTTTATCAAACTTGCAGTGCGGGCTAAGCCTATGGTCGGATCATATTTTGTTTTGTAATAATCAAAATCCATGATGTTTGCATGAAGATCCGATGTTTCTAGAATACGTAAATTGACGGTGAGGGGCTGAACATCATCAGACTTAACTTCTGTCGCCTGATCATGCAATGAATCACAAGCGCTGACGCCTAGTACGCCAACTATAATAGTGACTATTAGCTTTTGGTTTACCATTATTTTTCTCTCTTATTTTGACCCTGAGCTTGATTTTTGTGCTCTATTATTTTTGTTAACTCATCGGGTTTGATTTGTGAGTTAATTGCAGTGGATTATACAGAAACTATATTGCAAAGTTATGATTTGATTGGTGATAAGTTAACTAAAATGGTTATAGAAGCAGTTTGTTGAATATTTTTTGATTGTTATCGGCTTAGTGTTTGATTAAATGGGCTGTAAATTGATCGTGCAGCGCTTTAATGACGATAAAGTATTTCTTTATCAGCATAAAAAACACCGCTTAGCTGCGGTGCTTTGGATGAGAACGATGAGCTTTTTCAGATAGCCTGATGTTAACACATCAGGCTTTGTTCTTTGCAGGCAGTGGATTGTCTGCAGATTTACTCTGATAAAGTTACTCTGCTGCGTTATCTTCTAATAAGCCGCGGCTTCTTAACAGTGGCTCGATCCCAGCATCTTTACCACGGAACTGACGGTAAAGCTGCATTGGGTCGGCGCTGCCACCTTGAGACAAGATATTGTCTCTAAAAGCTTGGGCTGTTGCTGGGTCAAAAATACCATTTTCTTTAAATGCTTCAAAAGCATCGGCGCCTAAAATATCAGACCAAAGATAGCTGTAATAACCTGCAGAATAACCACCGGCAAAAATATGCGAGAAGTAACTGCTGCGATATCGTGGGGCAATTTCTTTAATTAAGCCCATATTGGCAAGTGATTCAGCTTCAAATTCGGCGGCATCTCTTAGTTTGGTGTCCGTTAATGTATGCCAGTCTAAATCAAGCTTAGTGGCTGCCATATATTCAACGGTAGCAAACCCTTGGTTGAATTTACTGGCAGCTTGAATTTTCTTAACAAGTTCAGTGGGGATCACTTCGCCGGTTTTATAATGTTTTGCAAACTGCGCTAACACTTCAGGTTGCGTCATCCAGTTTTCCATCACTTGTGAAGGGAACTCGACATAATCTCGCGGTACTGAAGTACCTGATTGAGAAGCATATTCAACCTTTGATAGCATTCCATGTAGCGCATGTCCAAACTCGTGGAATAGGGTGCTAGCTTCATCAAATGTTAGCAGTGAAGGCTCATCACCCGTTGGGCGAGGGTAGTTAAGTACATTGACAATAATAGGCTTTGATTCAACGCCATTCATATTGTATTGCGAGCGGTAGGCATTCATCCATGCGCCGCCTCGCTTAGTATCACGTACGTAATAGTCACCCATGAAAATAGCCATTAATGAACCATCTTTGTCATAGACTTCCCAGGTTCTGACATCTGGGTGGTACTTAGGTAAGTCGGTGCGCTCTTTCATTGTGATGCCGAATAAGCGATTAGCGGTATAAAATACCCCTTCTAATGTTGATTCTAGCGAAAAGTAAGGCCGAGTTTGTTGTTCATTAAAGTCGTATTTTGCAACGCGGATTTGATCTGAGTAATACCACCAATCCCAAGCTTGTAAAGTAAAGTCACCACCTTGCGAGTCGATAAGTGCCTGCATATCAGCAACTTCAGCATTAGCTTGTGCTAGTGCTGCTGGCCAAACTTTATCAAGTAAGGCGTAAACATTTTCAGGGGTTTTAGCTGTACGTTCTTCTAATACAAAATGGGCATGGGTTTTATAGCCCATTAAGTTAGCTTTTTGTGCGCGAAGTGCCGCAATTTTCGCTAAACCTGCTTTGTTATCATTGGCATTATTATTATTGGCACGCTCAATATAACCTTTCAAAAGCGCTTCTCTTAAATCGCGATTTTCAGCATAGGTTAAAAATGGTGTAATTGAAGGACGCTGCGTGGTAAACACCCACTTGCCTTCATGGCCACGTTTTGTAGCTGTTGCTGCCGCAGTGTCGATTACGTCTTGAGGAAGCCCGGCTAAATCAGCTTTGTTATCGATAACTAACTCAAAGGCATTGGTTTCAGCCAGTAGGTTGTCACCAAACTCTAAGTTTAATTTACCAATCTGTTCATTAAGGGCACGCAAAGTGCTCTTGTCTTCAGCTGATAGGTTTGCTCCGCCGCGAGTAAAGCGTTTGTAGGTATCTTCTAAAAGCTTTGTTTGAGCGGTATTAAGTTGATATGTGTCAGCTTGGTTGTAAACTGCTTTTACCCGCTGAAATAATTTATCATTTAAATAAATATCATCACTAGCTGATGACAGCATAGGTGACACTTGTTTTGAAATCGTTTGTATATCTGGGTTAGTGTGAGCACCGGTCAAATTATAGAAAACGCTCGATACTTTCGTTAATAAGGTGCCTGAAAACTCCATCGCTTCAATGGTGTTTGCAAATGTCGCAGCATCAGGGTTATTGGTAATGCTATTAATTTCAGCTTTACGTTCAGCAATGCCTGCTTCAAAAGCCGGTAAAAAATGCTCATTTTTGATGTTATCGAAATCTGGGATTTCCATAAAGGTATCATAGGGTTTGAAAAAAGGGTTGTTAGCATCTTGGGTGATGCTAGTCGTTGCAACCGCATTGGGTGCTTGAGACGTTTGGACGGTTTCAACGTTATTATCTGAACATGCACTTAGCGCTAAAGTTAACGCCATGGCAGAAAAAAGTGGTGTGAGGGTTAGTCCCTTCATAATTATTTCCCTGTTTGCTTTGAAATGGTTGTCTAAATAACCCTATGCCGATGTATAAACCGTTAAAGAGTCACAAATCATCATTGTTATTTGTTTATGATTTGCTGCTAGATTAACAAATTTTTATCATACTTTCGTATACCTTTAGGTTACTTTTGTAACAAAACATAAAAAAAGGACCTAACGAGAGTTAAGTCCTTTATTTATTACTAACTAGTGATATGTAAACAAGGCTTATAATCTATGTTTAAGTCACACTATTTCGAGCAATGTTATGGTTTTAGAATTACTTTCACGCTGCCATCAACATCGGCTTCGTCAATATAACCGATAGCATTAGCATCTGCTGCTATTGCAGCTTTCATGCCTGATGCGTCACCAATGGTTGCTGGTGGTGTGCCTTTACCAGTAAATACCTGCTTTGACCAAAAAGCTTTAAGCTGAGCATCAGACTTACCCGTTACTGCGCTATGAAATTCAGAGCGGATAGGGTTGCCTTCTTCAAGTTCATAAACGACAAATGAAGAACCTTTGCCTAAAAAGGCTTTTTTAGCATCGGATTTGCTTATATCAGCAGCGGCTGGATTACCGATCACTACTACGGCAGCATTAACAGAAAACACACAGCTCACACTGAGCGCTAAAATAGATAATAATTTTTTCATTTCATCACTCCTAATTAAAATACTGCGTCAAATTGAACGGTATACACGGTAGTATCATCAAATTCTTTTGCTATGTTAGTCTCTAATCCACCAGATGTTTCGCCAAAATCATTAGAGTATGTGACGTCGAATTTTATGGCTAAATTATCAAGTGCATCCCAACGTAGGCCTGCACTGTATGACTTTCTTTGGCCATTAAAAATTGCGGCTTGAATTGCTGAAGCCTCATCAATAATAGTTCTGCTATCGTTATCTTTAGTTTCGAAGAAAGAAGCTGTTACATAAGGTGTGAAGTCATTGATACGGTAACCCAAGGTTAAGTAACCTGAATCAGAATCAGGATAAGCGCCATCCACTTCGATGCGTGTTAACTCTGTAATGGCTAAGAAAGATCCATTATCGTAACTAGCGCCAACGCCCGCGAAAGTGCCTTTTTCTCGATCTATTTCTAGTAGCGTAACAGTGACATCGATCTCGGTATTTGGCATTAGTTCTTGTGTAATTTGACGCTTAACATCACCGTCTAAAATTGCTTCACCGTATAAGCCTCGTAGAGTCCAAGTTTCATCAGTCCAAGTAACATTGACACCTAAAATATTTTTCATGTCAACGCCAGCAGCTTCAGATTGTCCACCAAAAGCTTGAATGGTCATTGTTGAATCATCAAATTCAACATCGTAGCTAACATCTCCACCTGTATAGGAGGTAAATGGCACTGGGTCGTATACATCTGATGGTGGACGTACAAATGGCTGGGCATAACCAACATCAAGATAATCTGAGTACATATACAGTGGTATACGTAATTTACCTGCACGAGCTTGGATATTATTTTCAAAGCGATGAGAGATATAAGCCCATTCAGCTTCTACATCCCAATCATTTTCGCCTCTCATCATCAACTGCATAACAGCTTGAGTCTGATCTGTAATTGCAAACGTACCTTGTAAACCAAATTTGCTGCCTTCATTGAAGTTAGCTGAAGTGGTTGCTCCGGCATAACCTGCGTTGTTATCGGAAGTGATGAAAGCGCCCGTCATAAATCCGTTGAATTTGAAGCGTTCGGTCAAATTGGCAGTTTGATTTGCTTGTAATGATTTAACTTGTTGTTCAAGTTTGGCTAATTTTTCATCGGTAGCGTCATTGGCCACTGCAAGTGCTGGTAGCATTGCGACTGAAATTGCTAAAGGTAGCGCTTTCAAATTAAAACTCATAGTGTTACTCCTGGTTATTATTCTTAAGGCAGAAATAGTGTGATTTTCTACCTTTATATTTCTAATTATTAGACTTTAAATTGACCTGTAATGGATTGAAGCTGTTGGCTAACCCCTTCAATATCATGACTAATCCCGCCCATTTCATCCGTGGTAATTTTTACTTTAGCGGCATTGGTTTCAATATCTGCGACATATTGTTGAATGAGTTCTGAAGTGTTGTGTTGCTCTTCAGTGGCCGCGGCAATTTGGTCATTAACTATGGATATAGCACTGACTTTATTAGTGATATTGATTAATGCATCTCCTGCTAGTGAAGTGGTTTTTACGCCTTCTTCTGCGGTTTCTATTCCACGCTGCATTGCATCAACCGCTTGTGTTGAAGTAGAGCGAAGCTCTTGCAATACTTGTTGAATTTCTTGTGTTGAGGCTTGAGTGCGTGAAGCAAGCGTTCTAACTTCATCTGCGACAACGGCAAAGCCTCGGCCTTGTTCGCCGGCTCTTGCTGCTTCAATCGCCGCATTTAGTGCCAGTAAATTAGTTTGATCTGCAATCCCGCGGATAGTATCCAAGATGTCATTCACATTACTGGTAAAGGCTTCAAGTTGATTGACCACAACGGAGGTTGTTCTGACTTCTTCAGAGAGCTGGTTAATGGTAGTAATGGCTTTACTGACCACTTGCTGACCTTGTAAAGCTTCTTCATTGGCATTATCAGCTTCCGATGCAGCATTGGCGGCATATTCGGCAATGTGGGCCACGCTAACGAACATTTCTCTCATCGCATGGGATATTTGTTCGACAGATTGATTTTGCTCATTGACTGTTTGTTCACTATTTTTACAGCTATTGAGTAATGTTTGTGAAGCGAGCCCTAAACTGTCAGTAGTTTGCTTGGTATCAGCAATGCTGAGCTGTAATTTTGAAACAAATTGGTTAAACCAATGGACTAAATCTGCAATTTCATCTTTACCTTGGTAATCAACTCTTGAGCGTAAATCACCTTCACCTTCAGAAATATTACGCAGTGACTGAGTAACACTTTCAAGGGTAACAATGATTGAGCGGTTAACTAATAAACCAACCACAATCAGAAACATCGATGCAATGATACCGATAGCAAGCATTGAACTGGCTGCTGTATCTGAACTGGCCAGCGTAGTATCAATGCTTGATTCAAACTGCTGAGAAAAAGTTAAGTGTTTCTGACTAAATTTTTCAACAAGTTGCTCATAGCGTTTGGCATTGGCTGCAGCTTGTATGGTGATTTTATTAAAATCAACATCACTTTTTAAAAACTCAGCGACCAAAAGTTGTGCATTATCAAAATACAGTGATAAATCATTTTGCATATTATTAGCGTCAAATGACTCAGCAGGCAGTAAGCTTTTAATTGCGTCTAAGTTGCTGATAACTTGTTTGACCATATTGGCGGCAGTCTCTAAGCTTTCTTCTTCGCCAGTGGTTACCGCTGTTTGTATATTTTGTTCCAATTGAAGTAACAGGCCTTCGTTAATAGTGGCTAAATTTAACGCAGGATATAGTTGAGACTGAAGATCATTTAACCGTTGCGCATTTTGTTGCACGCTTTGATTGTTAATTAATATCGAGATAATAAATGAAAATATTGCGACAATGGTTAATAACGCGATCCGATGCTTTATTTTTAAGCTATTTAATTTCATTTCGAATAATCCTACTTATCTAGCTAAAGGTGAGTCATTAAAGTTTCGGTTATATAATGATTGGCTGTTGTAAAATAGCTGATATTAAAAATGAAACTTTTACTTTTTGTTATCTTTGATTGCAAATCGCTATTGCTTGTGTGCGATAACTTCATTTTCTCAAGTTGTAAAACGTTTTTAGTATTTAAAATTAATGCCTTTCATATTGACTTATTGCCACCTTAGAGCTGTGGCATCCATCATTTGCTTAAAATTACCTATAACGGATATTGAACTATAAATAAAAATTGTTACCTTGTGGTTATTATAGTTGCTACGATGTTTAAGTCTGTTCTTGTTGTTACAATATCGGCAGTAATGTTCAAATACTTAAGTTTTATTTAATGTTTTTTTGAGTTGTTAAAATATTGATATAAAAATCTGCTGCGAAGAAGTGGAATTTAATTAGTTTTTGTTGTTGGGTTAACTTATTGTTAACATTGCGTTTGGGTTTTAAGTTGATAATACAATCTTGCGTATAAATAGAGCTGTAATTTCATAAGTTTGAACATCATCATTAGTAGAAAGTTAGGAGGATTGCTGGGATATATGAAAAATAGCGGCAGGCTTAATCTACAAAGCTTGAGTGATTTTATTGTTTATAGCGGTGTTTAAATTATAAGCACAATGAATGTTAGCGCTACAAAGGCGCATTAACTATTTATGTTGTAGCTGATTGTCCATAAATAGTTAATGCAGATGTTTGAGGTTTATTTTTAGTGCCCTAGGGTTTCTGAACCTGCTCGTCGTGGATCAGATGCGCCAAACAACCCCTTGTCGGTTATCACTATGGATTGAGTGCTGCCCATTGCGCTACTGGTTTTAACTTGATGGCCTTTGGCTTCCAGTAAAGTCACCGTATCGTTATTTAAACTGGTTTCAACACCAATGTAATCAGGCAGCCATTGATGGTGAATTCGCGCTGCGGCAGTGGCTTCTGCAATATTGAGTTTATGGTCAATGACATTCATGATTACTTGCAATGTGGTGGTGATAATTCGTGAACCACCAGGGCTGCCTGTCACCAAAAATGGTTTACCGTCTTTCATCACAATCGTTGGACTCATTGAGCTTAGTGGCCTTTTATGAGCATCAATTGCATTGGCTTCACCGCCGATTAAGCCATAGGCATTGGGAATACCGGGTTTTGCGGAAAAGTCATCCATTTCATTGTTAAGTAAAATGCCGGTACCTGCAGCAACCAGCCCAGAACCATAACTGAAGTTTAGGGTATAGGTATTTGATACAGCATTGCCCCATTTATCGACCACAGAGTAATGAGTGGTTTGATTACTTTCGTAAACGGATAAATCACCAGGCTTAATTTCGGCACTAGGCGTGGCTTTGTTATAGGCAATTTGTTTAGCGATTGAATCAGCATACTTTTGACTAGTGAGTTTATCTGTCGGCACGTTATGAAAATCAGGATCGCCCAAATACTCACTTCTGTCAGCATAGGCATGCTTCATGGTTTCCGTCATTAAATGCAGTGTTTGTGCAGTATTGTGACCCAACTCTTCAATAGGATAGTGCTCGAGTACATTAAGCATTTCAATGATATGAATACCACCAGAAGAAGGGGGTGGCATGGATACCACTTTATAGCCGCGGTATTCGCCTGTTACAGGTGTTCTTTCAATGACTTGATAGTTTTTCAAATCATTCATGCTCATTATTCCGCCAGCAGCTTGAATCGCAGCCACAATTTTCTCAGCGGTTTCGCCTTGATAAAAGCCTTTACTGCCATGCTTAGCAATTAATGATAATGAATGAGCTAAATCTTTTTGCACTAAGGTGTCGTTAACGGCAAAACTGTTGCTATTACTTTTATAAAATATTTTGGCAGAACTTGGCCATTGTGAAATACGGCGTTTTAATCCATCAAGTGAATCTGCTAAGTCTGAATTAATTAAAATGCCTTTTTGCGCAAGTTCAATAGCAGGTTTAACGACTTCGCTCATACTCATGGTGCCATACTTGTTTAGCGCAAGTTCAAACCCCATCACAGTGCCTGGCACGCCAACCGCTAAACCATGTTCACGGCTAAGTTTTTTTACTACATCACCTTGTTCATTTAAAAATATATCTTTGTGGGCTTTTGCTGGCGCGGTTTCGCGGTAGTCGATAGCAATGGTTTTATCTTCTTTTTCAAGATGAACTAACATAAAGCCGCCACCGCCAATATTACCGGCTCTAGGTAAGGTGACCGCTAATGCAAACCCTACCGCGACAGCAGCATCAACAGCATTACCACCTTGTTTGAGAATATCGACACCAATGCGGGTTGCAAGTGATTCTTGGCTGGCAACCATGCCATGTTTGGCCCAAATTGGTTGTGAAGTATCAGAACGGCTATAAATCGATTGTTCATTTGCAGCATGCAGTTGTAGGGAAGTAAAAGATGATATGCTCAACGTCAGCGCAATACTTGTTGATATGACGATCGGTTTTAGTTTTGAAAAGAAACTCATTTTCAATCCTTTATAATTTTAATCATGTGTTGCAATGTGCCATAACTATGATCTAATACACAATATGTAACTGTGCTTTTTAAGGGAATATGTCTATCACACACACTATTGACTTGAATATTGGCTTTTATGATTCGGTGTCTGTTATTACTAAAGCTGAGTGGCAACGTATTTTTTCAGATCAAAACCCCTTTACTTCATTTGATTACCTTAATGCATTAGAGCAAAGCCAATGTGTTTCAGAGCAATCGGGCTGGTTGCCCAAACATATTGTGGTAAAGCAAGCAGGTGTTATTGTTGCTATTGCGCCTTGTTACGAAAAATCTCACTCTTGGGGAGAGTACGTGTTTGATTGGGCGTGGGCTGAGGCTTATGAGCGTAATGACTTAAGCTATTACCCAAAGTTAGTGCTAGCGGTGCCATTTACACCAGTAAGTGGTGAGCGTATTGGGTTTGATTGCTGTCAATCAAGTTTAAACAAAGCCGAGATCATCGCTGCAGTGAGTGAATTTCTAAATCAGACACTTGGGCAAGGGTATTACTCTTCTTGGCATTGTTTGTTTTTACCCAAGGCTGATTATTTGAATTTAGCTCAAGATAATATTTCAAGGCTAGGCACTCAGTTTCATTGGCATAATCATAGCTATCAGCACTTTGATGATTTTTTGCTGCAATTAGTGTCACGTAAACGCAAAAATATCATTAAAGAGCGCAAGGCTTTAGCTAGGCACAATTTGGATTTTGAGTTTATTGATGGCGATAAAGCCAGCGCTGCGCAATGGCAAGGCTTTATTGCTTGTTATCAACAAACCTATTTAAAACGCTCAGGTCATGGCGGTTATTTATCTGCTGAGTTTTTTTATCAAATCGCTAAGACTATGGGCGCAAGTATTAAGTTGCTGTTAGTGACAAAAGCGTCAGATGCAACAACGCACCAGCCGGCACAATTAATCGCTTCTGCATTATACTTTGCCACTGATACGCATTTATATGGCCGCTACTGGGGCTGCTTACAATTTATTGACGGCTTACACTTTGAAACCTGTTATTACCAAGGTATTGAGTACGCCATAGCGAACGGGCTTATGGTGTTTGATGCTGGGGCGCAAGGTGAGCACAAAGTGGCCAGAGGTTTTGTCCCCATTGAAACTTATTCTAATCATAACCTTACTCATCAAGGCTTTAGCAATGCTATCGAAGATTATTGCCTGCAGGAGCAACGGCACATAAAGCAATACATACAGCAGTTAGCTGAAAGTTCGCCTTATAAATAGCGTTTTGGCTAGCTTTGACAAACTAAGCCAAATGGTGTGCTTTTTATCAACGGATATTGAATGACTGCTTTGCAAGCCGCTATTTAATCCTTGATGAGGCTATTGAATTGATAGTGACGGCTGACATTTTTACTCACAAGGGCCCAGTTAGAATGACTTGTTCTTTGCTGGTGGTGATCAAAAGCTTGTTGGTTTTTGAAGGTTTCAGAGACGTAAAACTTAACAGGGTTGCTTGCATCTTGTGTGACTGAAAATGATAAGCAGCCAGGTTCTTGTTTTGTGAGTTGGCTATGCACCTTAAGTGCTTCAGTCACCGCTTTTAATTCAGCCTCAGGGACTAGTATATAGCCTGTTAAGGTGACTTTATTCATGCTATTACTTATAGCATTGCTCATGTCATTACTCATGTTCGTAGGTCTTGTACTTATCTGTTTTATAAGATTATCCCAAGGCCAACCATAAGCCAACACCGACCATTAAACTGCCCGCTATGCGATTCATTAATTTAATATTATCCCCACGAGATAGAAAAAGTCTCAAGCTCTTTCCGCCACTGGCGTAAGCTAACATCGAAGCTGATTCTGTGAGCATGATAATCGACAATAACCAGAAAAGTTGCGTTCCAACAGCTTGGTCTACATTAATAAAAGGGGGCAGCAGTGAAATCATAAAAGCCCAGCCCTTAGGGTTGGCAATAGCGGTTATAAAACCTTGTGACATTAATGCGGAATTACTGATGCTAGTATCTGTTTGCTGGCCTTCGATAATGGCCATTTTTCCTTTTGAACGGCACATATTAATGCCAATATAAGCAAGATAAGCGCCGCCCAACCATTTTAAGACTGCAAATATATCAGGGTAGTTTAGCATCACGCTAGCCACGCCCATCACCGCCGCAATAGCCACCAATGCCACGCCAATAAGCTCACCTAGCATCATCCAAAGGGTGCGTTTAACGCCAATGCTCATACCTAAGGTCATTGCCAGTGTCATACACATACCGGGAGTGATCGATACAAAAAAGAAAGTGGGAATAAATACAGCTAATACGGTAAAATCTGGCATGAAGGTTCTAATGTCATTAAAGAAACAAGCGAGTAAGGAAGAGCAGAGTGTAAGGCTTTAAGATGTGGGTGTAAATGTGGCTGTGTTTTAATTTATTGCTATTTGAATACAACCCATAGCAAAGGTGCCGATGGATTGTATTCAATGCTATTTTTAAAATTGAGTGGCTTAAATATAGTGCTTTAAATTTAGTCACTTAGATTTAG
>NZ_JBFRKH010000039.1:0-60326 GCF_041469265.1 Shewanella sp. 10N.286.51.B2 | reverse complement strand
GATTTAGTCACTTAGATTTAATAAGTTAACTTGGGTCAACCACGATATGTTCAAGTTCTATGGCGCACACCGCTTGCAAGGTATCCATAGACGCATTGACTAAGCTTATCTTGCCCTTTGATGACTCAATGAGCACAACGCGGTTGATATCACTGTATTCACGGTTATGGCGAATTAAATTAGATAGCGCCATTTGCATTGGCATCATAGATGGGTTGAATGCCGCATTTTCAGCATAACGTCCACAATAGGTTTTGCCGTCTTTGGTTTCTAGTACCACTGCAGCATAATTATTGGTATAAGGCGCATAGCTTAGGCCTGCTTGATCTATGGCTTCAATTATCATGGGATCATCAGAGTTTAAACTAAACTCAATGTTACTTTTTGATAATAAAGGTTTTGTCACCTGCAAATCAGCAGGGCCAAAGGCATAGGGTAAATAATGACTAAGTAACTGTGATTGCTGACCTGGCAAGTGAATTTTAATACCAATGCCGTCGACCAATTCATTGATAAACTGACGACAATGACCACAAGGGGTAAAGTTGACAACAATATCAATAATTTTTTGCTCGCCATTGAGCCATGCATGGCTTATCGCGCTTTGCTCGGCATGGACGGTATGAAATAGAGCTTCAGAAGCTAATTCAAAATTGGCTCCCATATAGATATCACCACTTTCACCCTTGGCGATTGCGCCGACATAAAATTCACTAATACTTGGCTTGGCGAGGGCGGCAGCAATTGGCAACAAGCTCAGTAGTAATTGCTCTTCATCTATTTGCGATGCTGTGACGAGCTGAGCTAATTGGCTTGCATCAATATGGCCACAAAAATCGTCATTAAGTAATGGTATTAATGCGCTTGCCAGTGGCTTGGGTAGTTGGGTGATGCTATCAATAAAGCGATTTTGCATGACCAATTCCTTTATAAAATGATTAATGACTAAAAGCTTGCGTTATAAGGCTTGTAAATACATGCACAGTGCTTTTAGTAATTTCTGCTTATGTTCATTGTCGCTGGTTTCTTCCAACAAGTTTTCGAGATTAATCACATAATCGGCATCTGATAAACGTTGTTGGCAAAACTCTCGCCATCTTAATGACTCATCGTGGCTTAATGTTTCAGGGTAATTACGGCCACGATAGCGAAATAGCATCTGCTCAATGCGGGGATCGTCAAATTCTAGATTAAGCGCGGCTAAGTTTTCGGCTTTGGTATTGCGGATCATTTCCATTTTGGCTTTATCGGCGCGGCTAAAAAAACCGCCGCTATAAAGCATTAAATCAGGATCTGTCGCTGCAGGGTGATTATTCGCCTCGAATACCGCCTGCATTTTTTCTCGTAGCTCAGGGTGCTGTTTGAACAGTTTGTATTGCTGACGGGCAAAGTCCATATCAAATTGGTGCCTTGCTGCCACTTCTTCAGTGAGTAACTTAGGCGTACCAATAAATGGACATTTATTGACGTGGATTTGCTTTAACGGGATCGGTAATTCATCTGGGGCTAAATCGGCACGTGAGGTATACATGCGCTCGACGATATCTTCTACCGATAAGTCGATCAGTGGGCTAATATCCATTGCCAAATTAATACAAATCATGGCGTTTTTATTGGATGGATGCGGCGCAACAGGCGCGATTAAAGTGACACATCCTTTAGCTGCACTGATTTTAGAACTCACATGTACCAAAGGCTGCATAAAGTCGCCTTGGATTAATTCGGCAACTTTATTTTTATTACGAAGGTTAAAGTAATAATCATATAACTTAGGTTGTTTCTCTTTGATGAGTTTTGCAATGGCAATGGTGGCGTAAACATCACTCATAGCATCATGAGCTTGTTCATGACTTAAGCCATTAGCTTGGGTTAACTGTTCTAATTTAAAGCTTGGCGAGCGATCTTCTTTTAATGGCCAGTTGATGCCTTCTGGTCTAAAGGCATAACAGGCTCTGACTAAATCAATGATATCCCAGCGAGTGTTGCCGTTTTGCCATTCACGGGCATAAGGGTCAATGAAATTACGGTAAAAACCATAACGGCTAACTTCATCATCAAATCTTAGTGAGTTGTAGCCAACGACACAGGTATTGGGCTGGCTGAAAATGGTATTAATGCGCCCCATAAACTCTGATTCAACCATGCCTTTTAAATTGGCTAATTGCGGCGTGATCCCTGTAACAAGTATTGCTTTTGGTTTAGGAAGATAATCAGTTGCTTGCTTGCAATAAAAGTTTTCAGGCTCACCAATGATGTTTAAATCATAATCAGTACGGATGCCTGCAAACTGAGAAGGGCGATCTTTTGCTGGGCTTACCCCGAAGGTTTCGTAATCGTGCCAGAAGAGAGTAGGTTGTAAAGCGCTTGCCATAATTAACTATTGTCCTATAACTCATGTTTTGCCATCTTAGCACTGTTAATTACGAATGTTTACCTGTGGTAACTTGTTTGGCTGGATTTTAACTCTAGCATCGAGCATTTTTGCTGGTTTAAGGTTCGTTTGAGCAAATTATTCAACCTTGTTGATGGTATGAAAACCGCTTTGTCATTAAAGCTGAATTATGTAAAAAGCACTTAATTTTATAGGCTTAAGTATTAATTGGTGACGCAAATCATTTTGCTGGTTACAATTTAAAAAAATCAGAGGTAAGTACATGTATAACCATTTATTAAGTCAGCCCGTTAAATATGAAGTGGATCAGCATCAGACTTTACATCTTAGCCTACCTGATGAAGTAAGTGATTTTGCGATATTACCGGCATTGAGCCAGCCTATTGCTGAGGTCATAGTAAAAGAGCTGAAGTTTAATAATGCGAATGTTCTGCAAGGTGCGACTATCATTTTAACTTGTCAGCCACTTTTTAAGGTGTCTGTTCAAGAGCAAGTCAATACGATTGTAGATAATGATCACAATCTCATTAGCCAGCTAAAACGTGGCGTAGGCCAAGGCTTTCGTTTGTATACTCGCTCAGGTGTCGCACCGAAAAAATCCGCGACCATGTTAAGGCAGGGAACCACATTAGTCTTTTCATTTGCTGAAGCTCTACAAATTAAGGTAAAAGGGCAGCTTGGTGATGCCATTAAACTTGAAGATGATTTTAGACTTAATCAAGAACCTAAAGCATTAATGCATGCAAGGGCGATATTAGCCCGCAGCTTTAACTATGAAGACGCGCCGGCAACCATTGCGATAAATATGAGTGAGATCGAACAAGTGCGAGCTGAAATAACCGCTTATTTGTCATCAGAGCATAATAAGGTTAACGCAGTGATTGCCGCTCAGCTGATAAAGTTAGATAATCTACTCAGTCATAAACACCGCTGGTTACTCAGAACTTATAGTCAATCGCAGCAGCGCACTAATTTTGCTACTGCAGCCAATGAGTTATCAAAAAATGTTGAAGATCTTCAGCGTAAACTTGAATGCTTTAGCTTGCTTGCTCCGGCGGATGTTAGCCAAATGGTTGATAAATTAACTGAAGAACATGAGTAGTTATTTGCTACAGCGGATCAATCGACACTATTTGTAAGTAACTGCATTGTAAGTAACTGCATTATAAGTAACCGAGACTATTTTTGAGTTTTCGGTGCTATTTATATTAGTTGTAGTCTTAACTAATCTCTAAATATAACTTAAATCACAAGCTAGAATTCAACTTAATCACCTTTTTCATTTCTATAGAGTTATGTCATGCAATATATTTGTCCAATCTGCCAAACAGAGTTATCACTGCACCAAAAATCATGGCATTGTCAAAATCGTCATCAATTTGATTGCGCTAAAGAGGGCTATGTGAACCTGCTTCCAGTGCAGAAGAAAAACTCCAAAGACCCCGGTGATAATAAAGACATGATGCTAGCGCGCCGAGAATTTCTGAACCAAGGCTATTATGAAAAGCTCAGTGAGAAAGTGAATCAGCTCGCGGTTAAGTATGCTGCTAATGCACAATGCGTGCTTGATATCGGTTGTGGTGAGGGGTATTACAGTAACAGGCTTCATAGCGCTTTAAATGAAAATAGCGCCTTAAATGCAAGCAATAATTCGCTTGATACCGCCCCAAAAGCCAATGTTGAACAAACATGTCACTTACAAGGGTTAGATATCTCAAAGTCTGCGATACGTTACGCCTCTAAACGTTATCCACAAATGGACTTTTGTGTTGCTAGCGCTTATGAGATGCCGTTTTCAGCGTCAGCGTTTGATTTGGCTATTCGTATTTATGCACCGTCAAAAGTAGAAGAGTTGCAACGGGTACTTAAAAAAGGGGCTATTTTAATTACCGTAGCACCTGGGCCAATGCACCATTTTGCAATGAAAAAAATTATTTACAGTGAGCCCAAACCCCATGATGAAGCCAAAGCGCAGATTGAGGGCTTTAGCTGCTTACATCAGGAGCGATTACAGTATCGGCTTGAGTTATCTAAAGTCGTTGATATTGAAAACTTTTTGAATATGACTCCCTATGCATGGAAATTAACAGCTGAGCAAAAGGCTGAAATTTCAAATCAAGGGCTTAGCTGCGAGTTAGACTTTAGTATCGAAATTCACATCCGTAATTGATTTGTCATATAGAACTGGTATTTTACTATTTGAATCTGATATTTAGTTGTGAATTTTGTTAGTCCGAGCACTGAATATTGTTGTTGTAGCATCTATATCAAATTATATAGCGATTTAGTTGACATACCCGCAAAAAGGTTCATAATCTATCGGGCTTGAAGGTTGGGCTTAGTTTATGTGTTTCAATACGACCAGTTTCGTCCTGTGAACATAAGTAAAACCGGCATTTTCAGCTCTACTGCCGTTAAGGCTTTAATTTATATATACAGGATTTATATCATGTCTCAAGTTACTGGTGTTGTTAAGTGGTTCAACTCTGATAAAGGTTTCGGATTTATCGAGCAAGAGTCTGGTCCAGACGTATTCGTTCACTTCCGTGCTATCAACTCAGACGGTTTCAAAACTCTTGACGAAGGTCAAAAAGTACAGTTCACTGTTACTCAAGGACAAAAAGGTCCTCAAGCTGAGAACGTTACTGTAGTTTAATTATTTCTAGCTTCGGCTAGTATAATTAATAAAGCTGTAGTCTTTGACTACAGTTTTTTTTTGCTTTTTTTAACTATCCTTTGTTTAAATACCTTTATTTCAATAACTTAGGTTGATAAGTTGTTTTAACCCTTGTTGTTGCAGTATGCTCTGCTAGTTTAGATGTTGATTTGGTGACTCTCTCTTTAGTTGCATTCCATCAGCTTAGAAGCATCAATCCACTCCATTTTTTGCCTCGCTTTTATCTGCATCTGAAATACTTTTACTATTTATTTACTGTGATTGCTATTTCGTTACTGCCGATTTCTTAGTGTTTTCCCAGTCTGTTTCTCACTCTATTTTCGTTATTTGAACCTTGGATTTTGGGCGTTATAGCCACCTATGGAAATCTACAATTTGCTGATTTGTCCTAGTCAGCCAGTTTCAGCTGTATGTTTTCTTATGTTGATTTGATTTAGCTAATTGCAAAATGTATACGCTTCTATCAGGTTTACTAAGCAGATAAAGTCATCGTTCAATGTTGTTTTTACAGTTAAAAAATCGACATTTTTATTTTGGGAGCAAGTGCAGATTAAGAGCGATTTGAAATTATTGAGGGTGCTAGGTGTGACGGGGGTCACGTTTTTGTTAATTGCTTTTAAAAATTAAAACCCAGCAATAATTGCTGGGTTTGTTAGATTTAATCAACTTAATGCTGCTTAATTTGAAAACAGTGTTTCTTCTAAGCTTCGTCCTTTCATCATTGCTTTATATTGCCATCCTTGCTCGGTAAATAATGTTAGTAATGACAACTCTAAGCTAAAGCTTACATCTATACGGTGCTCAATAATTATTTGCTCATCGTTGTTAATTTTCACATTGAGGATATTAGGCAGTAAACGCACCTTATCACTTAGTGCACTAATGTCTGCTTGCTGCATCGTCAAGGTTAAAAAGGCGGTTTCAGCATCAGCTTTCATTGACACCGATTGTTGTAGCTGACCGTTCTCTAAATAGACAACTTGATCGCACAGTTTTTCAAGCTCTTCTAAATTATGGGAGCTAATAACAAAAGTCGTTTCTACTGATAAGTCTTTTACTATTTGACGGATTTTTTTTGCGTTAACAGGATCAAGCCCTGCAGTGGGTTCATCAAGTAACACCAGTTTAGGCGAACCTATCAGCGCTTGAGCGATCGAAACTCGTTTACTCATTCCATGACTGAGGCTTTTAGGTAACATTTGCGCTGAGCTAGTTAAGTCAACTAATTCAAGCACTCTAAGTGCTTCTTGCTTAGCTTTCTTACCTGACATACCTTGTAATTTACCAAAAAAAGTAAGTTGCGACACTATACTAAAGTTGGGGTCTAACGCAGCGTCTTGTGGTAAAGCTGAGACAATATTTTGTAATTTAGCACTGCCTGGCTTTTCCCCAAAAATGCTTATTTCACCATTACTGGGATGAATAAAACCACAAAGTAAGCTAAAAAGGGTAGTTTTGCCGGCGCCATTAGGGCCTACAAGCGCGATAGGCGCACCAGCATCAAGTGACAGATTGATATTAGATAGCGCCACTTTATTGCCATATTGCTTAGAAATATTAGTACAGGTAATTAACTTCATAGTGCACTCCTTTGCATGTAAATTCGGCCAAGTGCAAGGATAACTATGGCTTGAATGATTGGGATCGGGGCGTAAATAAGCGAGCCAAGACCCTGAGTATTAATCATTAAAGATAACTGTGAACCCGGCAATACCCAGCTAATGAACGAAACTGCAGGTAGCTGACTATTAATAATGGCTATGACGATACCGCTGAGTGCCCAAAGGATTACCGCATAAATGCTGGCCATTCTGGCAGAGTTGGCGTACCAAGATAACACTGCCATCACTGCGGTATAGGGTAAAAGGACGATAGTGATACTCAAGAATACCGCAAAGCCGCTAATTACTGCATCGCCAAGTAAACTGGCATCACGACTTATTACCATCACAAGAGTGGCGATAATGGTCAGTAGTAATAGGCTTGATTGAATAAGCATTTGCCCTAAAAAACGGCCAAAGAAAATACTGTCTCTACTGACTCTGAGGCTTAAAAATCGGAATGATCCTCTTTGTTTATCAGAACTAAATTGATCTGCAGTAATGAAAATACTGAAAAAAGGAAACAGATATAAAGCAATACACCAAAACACTGCAAATTCAGCCACAGACCAATTAAATAATTGATCTAAGGTGCCAGGGCCGTATAGACCTTGGACCAAGTCTTTGGTTGCGGGTTCTAGTAGGTAGCTAGAGGCACTATTAACTGGGTATAAAAGGATAATCGCCCAGATCAAGGAAAAGGCGATTAATGCTGCAATGCCTTTGGTATTGGTAAAACGTTTACTGACCTCATAGGAGGCAATGAGCCATAATTGGCGTATTGCTGAAGGTCTTTGAGTTGAATCCATTTAGTATCAATCCTTGCAAATACAATAATATTTTAGTCATCATACTTTATCGCTACTATTTATCAGATTAATTTTTGTTAAATTACCGGCAAGCTGTGCTCAACAGTGTTGTTTGCTGAGCACGCAGTATAAAAAGTGGCTTGAGTGTAGATGCTTATTTATTAACAGTGTTAGTTTAATAATTGCTCGAGTTCTTGAAGGCGCTGAGTTAACTCACTGACTTGGGTTTCAAGTTGCTCCACTCTAGCGGCTAAGGCTTGTTTATCTGCTGCTGATGATGATGGCGTTCTTGCAACACTGGCATCGAATGATGTTGTGCCTTGTTCAAGGTATTGCTTATCAGAAAATAATTGTGCGTAACGATTATCACGACGGCCAGCTTCGCGGGGCAATTGGACGATTAACGGCTCTTCACGGCTGGCTAGCGCTTGTAATGTGGATTCGACTTGCTGAGGCGTTTCAAAAGCATGTAGTCGATTACAGCGGGTTTTGAGCTCACCGGGCGTTTGTGGCCCACGTAGCAGCATCACAATTATCACTGCAAGTTGATCACTACTAAGCTGTAAGTCACTGAACTCGGTATTACAAAAACGATGCTTGTATTTTACCACTCGACTGCCAAAACCTGACTGCTCACTGATAAGTCGCTTCTTGGCTAAATCATCAATAATGGTTTGTACTTCAGTCTCGCTTAATGCCATGACGGGTTCACGACTACTTTTTTGGTTACAGGCAAGGGTAATTGAATTGATTGAAAGCGGGTATTGCTCAGGGGTAGTAATTTCTTTTTCTAATAAACAGCCAATAATGCGGGCTTCCAGATTGCTAAGTTCCATAAATTACTCCAAATAAAAAAGCATGGTTTGTTATAACAGAACCATGCTTTTTATCAAATAATTTGGCTATTTAGGCTGCTATTTAAGTAATCTAATGCCGTCAGCTTCAATGCTAATTTGTTTCGCTTTGAATAAACCGCCAATGCTGCGTTTGAAGGCTTTTTTGCTCATGGCGAGTTGCTCGTAAATAATCGCAGAATCAGTTTTGTCATTTAATGGTAAAAAACCACCTGCGCGGTGCAGTTTATTAATAATGGTTTCAGCATTTTTATCAAAGCTTTGTTGGCTGC
Source organism: Shewanella sp. 10N.286.51.B2 (assembly GCF_041469265.1). Lineage (NCBI taxonomy): Bacteria > Pseudomonadati > Pseudomonadota > Gammaproteobacteria > Alteromonadales > Shewanellaceae > Shewanella > Shewanella sp. 10N.286.51.B2. Next base: position 51,721 of record NZ_JBFRKH010000039.1, on the reverse strand, counting down.
CTTTTTGTAAAATTAAATCCACTTTGCCATCTTCACGAACTAGCTTGATATAGCCTTTGATTGATTGACCAAAGCTTAGGCGTTGGAATACTTCATTTTGATAAAGCACGCCCCAATGGGCATTATTAATAATGGCTTTGAAACCTAAATCAGTGGTGCCACCAATGATTAAGTCAACTTCTTCACCCACTTGATATTCAGCAGGTGTCTTGTCTAAAAACTTATCGACTTTTGCTGATGCCATAATGCGTTCATCGGCTCTATTGGCATGAACATAAACTAGGTATGACTTACCTTCTTCAATGTGTCGATGCTGCTCACCAAAAGGCAGTAATAAATCTTTATCTAAGCCCCAATCTAAAAATGCGCCAAAAGGACCAGTAGCAATGGCCTCTAAATAAGCAAATTCACCCACTTGTGCATAAGGTGTTTGGGTGGTCGCAATAACAATATCTTCAGAATCGAGATAAAGAAAAACATCTACCATATCGCCGACTTGACAGCCTTTAGGGGCAAATTTATTGGGTAACAGCACTTGCCCAAGTTCTTCAGCATTTAGGTAAACGCCAAAATTAACTTGTTTAACGACCTCTAGGGAGTATTTCTTTCCGATCTGTATCATTCGCGACTCTGGTTAACTTAGGTTATGAAAAAACAGTTTGATTATATACGCAATCAGCTTGCTTGTAACTTGGGTTTCTAAACAAACTCATTGAAGTTAATTTTAGGTGATGACGATCATCTATACTGTCAGATAACATGCTATTGCTATTGGTTAGTAAGTTTTTGTTATTTAACAAAAAAAACATCATCAATTTGCAGTGGCTAAATATTAAGATATTTTTATATTAAAATGGATTTTTCTTGCTTGCATTTAACCGGTTAGCAGGGTTTAATTGCGCCGCTTTTTTATTTGCACTTTTCAAGTTTCTGTTGTGTCATAACCGTGAGACTGTTTGCTATGTTTATGGCTAGCGCACAGCAGGTATTGAGGCTTGATTGTTTGCTATTAACTGAGTCGTTCATGACCACATCGTTTTGGTCGCTTTGTATGACTCTTTTTGCTCACTTATTTCTACGTGGTGTTATTACAAAAATAACCACGTTGGACTTTTATAACATGATAAACAAATCAGATATTTATTACGAAACATTGCACGCTGGCTATGGTCAGTATTTTGAGGTTGAGCAGGTTTTGTTTGAACAAAAAACACAGCAGTGGCATTTAAGTATTTTTGAAAATAAAACATTTGGCCGTGTTATGGCGTTAAATGGTGCGATTCAAACCACTGAAAAAGATGAATTTGTTTATCATGAAATGATGACTCATGTACCTATTATTGCCCATGGTAAAGCCAAACGAGTACTCATTATTGGTGGCGGCGATGGCGGTATGCTAAGGCAAGTGCTTAAACATAGCGCGATTGAGCAGGTTACTATGGTTGAGATCGATGCTAATGTGGTTGAGATGTGTAAAACCTATTTCCCGCAGCATTCTCAAGGTGCGTTTGAAGACCCAAGAGTAAACTTGGTCATTGATGATGGCATGCATTTTATTGCCCAGTGCCAAGACAAGTTTGATGTGATTATCTCTGATTGCACTGATCCGGTGGGGCCTGGTGAAGTACTGTTTAGTTCACCATTTTATGAAAATTGTAAACGCTGCTTAACTGAGCAGGGGATTTTTGTGGCCCAAAACGGTGTGGCTTTTTTACAGCCTGAAGAAATACAAGATACGGTTCGTAGAATGAGCCCTTATGTAAAAGACTGCTGGTTTTACACTGCAGCAGTACCGACTTATATTGGTGGCACCATGGCATTTGCGTGGGCTACCGATAATGTGTGTGCCAGACAGCAAGATTTAGCAACATTAACCCAACGGTTCGAGACGGCAAACATTAATACTCGTTATTATACGCCTGCTCTTCATATGGCAAGTTTTGCATTGCCAGCTTTTGTAGAAAATGCAGTCAAAAGTGCGCAAGTAACCACTGCATAATTTGCTTGATATAGACGGAATAAAAAATATGAAAGATTGGTCTATCGAAAATGCACGTGCAAGCTATAACGTGACTCATTGGAGCCAGCAGTATTTTGGTATTGCAGATGATGGCGAAGTGACTGTTACTCCAGATCCATCCAAACAAAACTGTACCATTGGCTTAAATGAACTCGCCAAAGATATGGTTAAAGCTGGGGTGTCGTTACCTGTATTAGTGCGTTTTCCGCAAATTTTGCATCGCCGAGTTGAAAATTTATGTGATGCGTTTAATGCCGCTATACAAAAATACGAGTATCAGAATGACTATTTATTAGTTTATCCGATCAAAGTGAATCAACAGCAAACCGTAGTTGAAGAAATTCTTGCCAGTCAAAAGTCTAAAGAAGTGCCACAACTTGGCCTTGAAGCAGGTAGTAAACCTGAATTAATGGCGGTACTGGCGATGGCGCAAAAAGCCAGCTCAGTTATTGTTTGTAACGGCTATAAAGATAAAGAGTATGTTCGCTTAGCCTTAATTGGTGAAAAGCTAGGTCATAAAGTTTATATCGTCATTGAGAAGTATTCAGAGCTTAAACTAATTCTCGAAGAGTCAGCAAAACTTGGAGTGACACCACGTTTAGGTTTACGTACCCGTTTAGCTTTCCAAGGTAAAGGCAAGTGGCAAGCCAGTGGCGGCGAAAAATCCAAATTTGGTTTATCTGCAGCTCAAGTACTAAAAGTGCTCAATGAGTTAAAGCGCGTCGATAAGATGGAATCATTGCAACTTATCCATTTCCACTTAGGTTCGCAAATTGCCAATATTCGCGATATTCGCCAAGGTGTGAGTGAAGCCGCACGTTTTTATTGTGAATTACGTGAAATGGGCGCCTTGATTGATACTTTCGATGTCGGTGGTGGTTTAGCCGTAGATTATGATGGTACCCGAAGCCAAAGTAATAACTCGATGAATTACGGCTTAGCTGAGTACGCTAACAATATCGTTAATGTGTTAACCGATATTTGTAATGAATACGACCAACCTATGCCACGAATTATTTCAGAATCAGGTCGCCATTTAACCGCGCATCATGCCGTGTTAATTACTGATGTGATTGGCACCGAGTCATACTATCCTGAAGAGATCCATCCGCCTGAAGAGAGTGCGCCGCAATTACTGCACAACATGTGGATGTCATGGACGGATATGAGTGAGCGCCCAGATAGCCGCGCCATTATCGAAATTTATCATGATACGCAAAGTGATATTGCTGAAGCGCATTCATTATTCTCAATGGGTCAATTGACCTTAATGCAGCGCGCTTGGGCTGAGCAAACCAATTTACGTGTTTGTCATGCACTTAAAAGCTTATTAAGTAATAATAACCGTTTCCATCGCCCTATTATTGATGAGTTGAATGAAAAATTAGCAGATAAGTTCTTTGTTAACTTTTCATTATTTCAATCAATTCCAGATGCTTGGGGGATTGATCAGGTGTTCCCAATATTGCCGTTAAGCGGTTTAGATAAGCCACCTGAAAGACGCGCGGTCATGCTTGATATTACCTGTGATTCAGACGGTATTGTTGATCAATATGTTGATGGCCAAGGCATTGAAACGACGTTACCTGTGCCTGCATGGTCAGCTGAAAGTCCATATTTGATTGGCTTTTTCATGGTCGGTGCTTATCAAGAAATTTTAGGTGATATGCATAACTTATTTGGTGATACCAATTCTGCGGTTGTGCGTGTAGAAGACAATGGCTTACCTAATATTGAGTCTGTGTTGGCTGGCGATACCGTTGCTGATGTGCTGCGTTATGTCAATCTTGATGCAGTTGCATTTATGCGTACCTATGAAGAGCTTGTGAATCAGCATATTGCTGAAGATGAAAGAACATCAATTTTGGAAGAGTTACAGTTAGGTCTAAAAGGTTATACCTATTTAGAAGATTTCTCGTAAAAGTGTTTTTGCGGCGCGGATAATGCGCGCCGCTGTTTTAGGTTTAATTTATGTTTTTTGAAGGTTCAGAAAAGAAAATTGAAGTCATCATTGCTGACTCCAATGTTAGATTACGGCATTTGGGCCAGCCTTTTTGGGCTGGTATCGTTGCTTGTGCCAATGCTGAAATTTTATCTTCAGTGAGTAATGATTATTGCGACGCCTACTTGCTTAGCGAGTCGAGCTTATTTGTTTGGGATGATCGCTTTGTGATGCTAACGTGCGGCACGACAACCCTTGCTGATGCGGTTATGTCATTTATCGACCACGTTGGGGAGCAAGCAATTGCTTTTGCCAGTTACCAGCGTAAAAACGAGTATTTGTCGCATTTACAATCAAGTTCATTTAAAGAAGATTTGACTAAAATTCGTCAAACAGTAACCGGAAATGCCTATCGCATTGGTCACTTAGACTCGCATCATCATTATTTGTTCAGTACTAAAAAGCCATTTATTGCGCCAACAACTGACGTCACTAATGAACTATTGATGTATCACATTAATGGCGCTGCAGCGAATTATTTACGTGGCGTAGATCAGTCTGCACAGGGTATTCGTGACTTGCTTGAATTGTCGGTGCTATTTCCTGATTTTATTATTGATGACTTTTTATTTGAGCCTTTTGGTTATTCCATCAATGGCATCAAAGATGAGTCCTATTTCACCATTCATATCACCCCGCAAGAAAAAAGCTCCTATGTGAGCTTTGAAACGAATCTCAATCTTGCAGATTATCCTGTTGATGTTTATGGCAAGTTATTGGGCATTCTCAACCCTGGTAGCTGGGATGTGATTGGCTTTAACTCCCCGAGAAATACTCAGGGGTTCCCTGAACATCTATGTTTAGGAAGTTGCTCATTAGCTACTGAGCAAGGCTATACCATTGATTTCAGTCATTATCAGCAGCTTTGTCATGAAGTGTTGATCCCAGAATATTTGTAGTTATTGGCTTAAGCCATTACGGAGATTTTTATGAGCACTTTTGCTGAAAAAGCAGATTACTCTTTGTATTCAAATGCATTTGGCTACTTACGTCAGCCATTAGATTTTAAACCCACTGAAACCGATGCCGATGTGGTGGTTATTGGTTTGCCTTTCGATATGGCCACCACGGGTCGCTCTGGTGGCCGCATGGGCCCTGAAGCCATTCGCCGTGCATCAGTCAACCTTGCGTGGGAAGAAACTCGTTGGCCATGGGATTTCAGCTTAAGCGAAACCATCAATATTGTTGATGCTGGCGACTTAGTGTTTGATTGTGGCGATCAAGAAGATTTCACCAGCCGTTTAGAAGCGTTTGCCACCCGTATTCTTGATGCAGATAAAGCACTACTCAGTTTTGGTGGCGATCACTTTGTGACTTTACCACTGCTGCGTGCTCATCATAAAAAGTACGGCAAAATGGCTTTGCTGCATTTTGATGCACATACCGATACATATAGCCAAGGCAGTAAATACGACCATGGCACTATGTTTTATCATGCGCCTAATGAAGGTTTAATTGCGCCTGAAAATTCAATTCAGATTGGTATTCGTACTGAATTTAATGCCGCCGATCATCTATTTAAAGTGATTGATGCTGCACAGGCCAATGATTTAACTGCTGAACAAATTGTCGAACAAATTAAAGCGAGAGTGGGCGATATGCCGCTTTATGTGACCTTTGATATTGATTGTTTAGATCCTGCTTACGCGCCAGGTACTGGTACGCCAGTTTGTGGTGGCTTAACCAGTGATAAAGCGATGAAGATCATCCGCGGCTTACGTGGCATGAACATAGTTGGTATGGACGTAGTTGAAGTAGCACCAGCCTATGATTCTGCTGATATTACCGCTTTAGCTGGGGCAACCTTAGGGCTGGAAATGCTCCACGTTTGGGCTGCAGGCAAAGGTTTAGTAAAAAAATAGTCGCAAATTAGTCTTAAATTAACGACTAAACACTTAAAATGCTCCTTTATAAAACCAACGTTCATCGTTGGTTTTTTTTATCGGAAATGAATTGTTTTTCAATGCTGATAATATTTGTCAATATTGTCATGATCATATATCAGTGTTCGTGAGTATAATGGCAACATATACAAAGACAGTTGCATCTAACGAGGTTTAGCAAAGATATGAATGATTTAACAGATATCCGCCGTGAATATACTCAAGGTGGTTTAAGGCGCAATGATCTCCCTGCTAATCCAATGACGTTATTTGAAACTTGGATTGAGCAAGCCAAAGACGCGCAATTAACCGATCCAACCGCTATGTGCGTAGCCACTGTTGATGAGCATGGGCAACCTTTCCAACGAATTGTGCTATTAAAAAAGTTTGATGATGATGGCTTTGTTTTCTTCACCAATCTAGAAAGCCGTAAAGCCACTCAATTGGCTCACAATGCCAAAATCAGTTTGTTGTTCCCATGGCATCCATTAGAGCGCCAAGTCGCCGTCACTGGCGTGGCAGAGCCGTTATCCATGCTTGAAGTGACTAAGTACTTTATGAGCCGCCCTAAAGACAGTCAAATAGCTGCATGGGTGTCAAAACAGTCCAGTAAAATTAGCGCAAGACAAGCCCTTGAAGGTAAATTTAATGAGATGAAGAATAAATTTGCCAAAGGTGAAGTGCCGTTGCCAAAGTTTTGGGGCGGTTACCGCGTAAAAGCTGACAGTATTGAGTTTTGGCAAGGTGGCGAGCGCCGCTTGCATGACCGTTTTATTTATCAAAAACAAGATAGCGATTGGCTTATCGATAGACTTGCGCCTTGATAAACGGCTTAAATTGCGTGAAAGTTTGATGTGTACTGATAAAAATTGACGAGAAAATGAATGAGTAAAACAATTTGGGTTGATGCCGACGCCTGTCCTAATCCGGTTAAAGAAATGCTATTTCGCGCCGCCGACCGCAAAAAAGTGCCATTAATATTAGTGGCCAATCAACTGATCCGCGTGCCAGCATCGGCTAATATTTCTGTGGTCAGAGTCAGCTCAGGTTTTGATGAAGCTGATAATTACATTGTTAAGCAATTAAATAGTGGTGATTTAGTTATTACCGGTGATATTCCGTTAGCGGCAGATGCCATTGAAAAAGGCGCCGTGGTGTTTAATCCCCGCGGTGATATCTATACCGTTGATAACATAAAACAACGTTTGACCATGAGAGATTTTATGGAAGAGCTAAGAAGCAGCGGCGTGCATACTGCAGGGCCCAATAGTTTTTCACAAGCCGATAAACACGCTTTTGGGCAAGCATTAGATAAATGGTTGAGTCGCTTGTAAAAATTTCTTGAGTCGTTGTATAGAGCAAGGTTTCACCCTTACCGGAATCATGGTGATAATAATAGCGTTCCAGCCAGTTAAGAAAATTTAATCTATAATTTAACTGTTTTTATTCACAAAAAGGATTAATGATGAAAAAATGGATCGCAGTATTACCATTAGTATTACTCAGCACCTCAGTGTTGGCCGCAGATTGGCAAGTGAAACAAGCGCATTCAAAAGTGAGCTTCATTTCAATTAAACAAGCCGATGTTGCTGAAGTACATGATTTTAAACAAGTCAGTGGTAATTTGACCTCAGCAGGGGCCTTTAACTTAACGATTGATTTGGTCAGTGTTGATACCGGTATTGAAATACGTGATGAACGCATGCAGGCCATGTTATTTGAAGTGGCTAAATATCCGCAACTACAGTTAAGTTCGATGGTTAATCCACAACTCGTGGCTGATTTGAGTGTTGGCTCAACGTTAGTGACCCAAATTGATGGCACAATTGAGTTACATGGTAAAACCAAGAAACAATCATTTGATGTGTTGATCGCTAAATTATCAGACACAAAAATGGTAGTGACCAGTATGTCTCCTGTCATTGTGCAAGCGGCAGATTTTGGTTTAACTGACGGGGTGAATAAGTTGCGCGAAATCGCTGGCCTTGGCAGTATAAGCTTAGCGGTACCCGTGTCGTTTGTATTAACGTTATCGCAATAAAACGAATTGTGGCTTTTGTGTGAATCACATACAAAAGCCACCTCATTAAGGTAAGTAATGGTCACAGATAAAGACGGTTATATTCATCTAATTCAATATTTAACTGAACATTTAGGCCTATTTGAAAAGTCTGAAGCCAGCAGCATTAACAATCAAACGGTTTTAGAATTATTTGAAGATCAGTTATCAGCCCAAATCATCATGGTATGTGGTCAAAACCCCAAGCTTTCATTTGAACAAAGAAATGACATCATTCGAGAAATTGATGCCATTGTTTATGATCTTGAAGAAATTCTCGCCAGTGTCGCTAAGCATAATGCTACGGCGGAGCAGAGTATTTTTATCACTGAGTTCTCAGGGCTTATTAAGAACTTATTCGATAAAGAAATCGAGCAACTTCTCAGATAAACCTATTTTTAACGTCATTATTTTAATTATTTATATTCATTATTAGGAACCTGCATGTTTAAATCTCTTGTTGGTGCAATGCTATTCATTTGTATGTCTTTTTCATCAGTGGCGGCTGAAAAACAAGTGTTGGGGCAAACTGAAATGATGTCAGTGAGCCAAGGCGGCATTGTATTTGAGGCTCGTATGGATACTGGAGCGGTAAACTCTTCATTGCATGCACTTAATATAAAGGTGTTAGGCGGCAGTGCAAAGAAAATGAAGGATAATGTTGGTAAAACCGTTTCGTTTACCACAGAAAACGAAAAGGGTCAGCAGCAGCAAGTTAGTGCCAAAATTGTTGGTACTTCGACCGTCAGTAACTCCCAAGGCACTGAAACCCGCTACGCGGTTAAGTTACCTATAACATTCGGTGACAGCACCCGTACGGTAAAGGTTAATCTTCGTAATCGTGCCTCCATGGATTATAAATTACTCATAGGTCGCAATTGGTTAAAAGGTAAATATGTGGTTGATGTTTCAGAGCAAAAACTAATTGGCCCTACTGCAGACATTAGCATTGTAGAGTCAGGGTTAATATTTGATACCCGCATTGATACCGGTGCCGTTGAGAATTCATTACACGCTACTAACCTGCATATTATTGGTGAAGACAAAAGCAACATGGAGAACAATGTCGGTAAAGATGTCACTTTTACCACCATGAACGAGAAGGGTGAAAAAGCACAGGTCACAGCTCGAATTCATAGCACTTCCTTAATCCGTAATGCACAAGGCAGTGAAATCCGTTATATGGTGACCTTGACGCTAGGTGAACCTGGCCAAGAGTTCAAAGTTGATGTTAATTTACGTGATCGCAGTAAAATGACCTATAAATTGCTTATTGGACGTAATTGGCTGCAAGGCCACTATATTGTCGATGTGGACATGTAAGCCTGTTTACAGATTCAATACCGTTCAGTTGAGCGGTTTTTTTTTGTCGATATTATTTAAACGATTAGCGTTAAGTTGTTATTTTTACATCAGCATTTAGTGTAACGCTTGTATCTATCATAAACTTCAAACTTAACCCTTGCCCCCCCAAAAAAAAGGCCAGCATGTCTGAATTTATTGCACCGCCGTGTTCAGAACACATCACTATTTTGTATCAAGATGAGCATTTATTACTGATAAATAAGCCTAGCGGTTTACTGAGTTTATCGGGTAAGAACCCGCTTAATAAAGACTCTGTTCATTACCGTTTAGTGCAGGACTTTCCCACTGCGACATTAGTCCATCGACTCGATTTTGGTACCTCAGGGATCATGCTGGTGGCGTTAAATAAAACCATTAATGGCTTACTGACCAAACAATTTCAAAATAAAACTGTGAGTAAAACCTACAGTGCGATTTTGTTCGGCCATGTTTTTGGGCTGCAGCAACATGATAAAGAAATTGGCTATATTGATGCGCCAATTGCTAAAGATGTTGATAATTTTCCGTTTATGAAGATTTGCCATGAAAAGGGCAAACCATCACAGAGTCAATTTGAAGTGATAGAGCGGTTAGAGATAGAGTCAGTTCATTTACAAGAAGCGATACCAATAACTAAAGTGAAATTTGTGCCTATTACCGGTAGAACACATCAGTTACGGCTGCACAGTCACTATGTTAAGCATCCTATTTTGGGCTGTGATTTATATAAAAATGCCACTTCAGAGGCGCTTGCAGAAGAAGTCTTTGGCCCACGACTATTATTACATGCCCAAAGGCTGCGTTTTCAGCACCCAGTAACTCATGAAATGATTGATATGGTGTGTGAAGCACCGTTTTAGCATTCCAGTAAAATTCAGATATGAAAAAGCCAGCAGTTAAGCTGGCTTTGTTTACAAATTAAAACTGCTGAACAGGCTTTAAAGCACACCGCGTTTCATTTGATCACGCTCAATTGATTCAAATAGCGCTTTAAAGTTACCTTCACCAAAGCCTAGGTTGTTCTTACGCTGAATAATTTCAATGAAGATTGGCCCAAACAGGTTTTTAGTGAAAATTTGTAATAGGTAACCATCGTCATCACCATCAACTAAAATTTGGTGATGCTTGATGCGATCTCTATCTTCAGTGACTTGTGGTAGCTTGTCAAAAATAGTGTCGTAATACTCAGGAATAATATCCAGCGTTTTAATTGCGGTACCTTCCATTGCATCTAAAGAGCCAACAATATCACGGCTTCTAAAGGCTAAATGCTGAACCCCTGGGCCATTATATTCACCTAAATATTCATCAATTTGGTTCTTGTCATTGCCTTTACCTTCATTAATCGGAATACAGAAGCTGCCATCAGGTGAACGCAGGGCGTAAGATACAAGCGCAGTTTGTGAACCACTAATATCAAAATAACGCACTTCAGTGAAACCAAAAATATCTTTATAAAAGTTGGCCCATTTTTCCATGGTGCCTTTATAAACATTGTTGGTCAGGTGATCGACTTCCATAAAGCCTTTTTCTTCTACAATAATAGGTTCAGCTAAATCTTCAAAATCATTAGCATAAATATTATTGTCAGTGCCAAATACATCGATGAAGTAAATTAAGCTATCACCAATACCGTAAATAGCAGGGTAAGGCATATCTTTAGCCGTATCATCAGCCGGTTTTGCGCCGCGCGCTACAGCTTCAGTGTAAGCAAATTGTGCATCTTCAACACGCCAGCCCATAGAACAAATAGCGGGGCCATGAGACTTAGCAAATTCAGCTGAGAAGCCTTGCTTAGATTTGTTCAATAAGAAGTTGATATCGTTTTGTTGGTAGTAAACGATATCGCTATGTTTAGCTTGTTTAAGCATTGAAAAACCAAAGTCGACAAACACTTGATGCATAAAATCAGTATCAGGACTGGCAAATTCAGTAAATTCAATACCTAGTAGTCCAAGTGGGTTTGTTTCGCTAGCCATGGTGTTTTCCTTAATAATTATCTTTATTTTTCATCACTCTGTGGTGATGTGTAATAGGGATGCTGTTGGTGATTAATCTTCAATCCAAGAGCGGTTGTAATCATCACTCATGCAGTTTTTGACATGGGTGGTTAAATTAAGTGGCGCAAAGGTATCAACCATTACGGCATATTCGTAAGTTTCGGTTTTGCCGATAGAGGCTTCGGTGCGCCCAGGTTGTGGCCCATGTGGCACGCCTTTTTGATGCAAGGTCATGTAACCAGCTTCAATACCTGTGCGGCTCATAAAGTCACCGTCAACGTAATACAGCACTTCGTCGCTATCGATGTTGTTGTGGTAATAAGGCGCTGGAATTGATTCTGGGTGGAAGTCATAAGGACGCGGTACAAAGTTACATATCACAAAATTGTTAGCCGTAAACACGATATGGTCAGAAGGCGGTAAATGAATTTTTCCTACTTTAGGTGCATATTCGGTGATATTAAATGCCCAAGGATAGACGCAGCCATCCCAGCCCACTAAATCAAATGGATGCCACTCTAAGGTGGTGAGTTGATACTTATCGCCAAACTTGCTGACTAAAGGAAACTCACCTTTTTCAACGGTAGCATCAGTAAGTTCAGGGGTGCGAATATCACGTTCACAATATGGCGCTGACTCCAGCATTTGCCCATAGTCATTTCTAAAATGTTTGGGTACTTCAACCATTGAGTTTGATTCAATAACGAATAAGCGTACATTACTGTAATCATTAAACTTGAGCTGGTAAGTCGTGCCTCTCGGAATGATTAAGTAATCCCATTGCTTAATTTGAAGTTGACCATATTCACTTAACAGCGTTCCTTCACCTTGGTGGACAAAGACCACTTCATCAGCATAGGCATTACGGTAAAACTCAGCCGTATCTTCAGTGACTTTGGCTGTGTACATGGCCACATCACTGTTATAAAAAATCTTGTTACGGGCACTGAAAAAGTTGCCGCTGCAATCAGCTTGGCGCGAATCGAGTTTGTAGTTTTGGATTAACGAGTCTTGCCACTCGTCGCCGTGCTCAAGAGCATAGGGAGCCACCGCTAATGCCTTAGTCGGCATATTATGGTGATATTTATTGGAGTAAATATTGGCAAAGCCGTGAGTAGAAAACAGTTCTTCACGGTAAAGCTCGCCAGAGTCTTTTTTAAAAGCGATATGGCGTTTAGAAGGTATTTGTCCTTGTTGAACATAAACCGGCATCGTAACTCCTCAACTCTTATTCGTTTGGTTGTCGTTATTCAGCTTCATTAATCTGCTTTGTTAATGTTTTTCTAGCGCAGCGTTAATAAAATATTTGTGATCTAGTTAACAATTTAGTTGCTAGGATGGACAAAAAAAAGAATAATAAACCACTTAACTTAATCTAATTTTTAGATGGTTAATAAAAGTTTACATAAGTGTCACGACTGCAGAACACTTAAAGGCAGAATAGGGACATGGAGGCTTAAATGAAAATCGATGTAGAAGCATTTAATGTGCTACAAGTACTTGTTGAAGAAGGAAGTTTTGCTAAAGCCTCTGAGCGGCTACACAAAGCGCAATCAGCAGTAAGTTATCAAGTAAAAAAACTCGAGCAACACCTAGGGGTGACTTTATTTAATCGGTCTCAATATCGGGCTGAATTAACCCCAGAAGGCAAAGTGATTTTGGCTGAAGGCCAACGGTTACTGCAACATTTAGCCAATATTGAACATTTAGCCAGTCGTTTTAGCGAAGGTTGGGAGCCAAAGCTTGAATTGGTGATTGACGGCGCGCTGCCAATGGAGCCTATCATGACAGCGTTAAAGCGCATGTCTGAGCATAATATTCCTACCAAGATACAACTTAACATGGAATTTTTAGGCGGCGTTCAACATCGTTTTGAGCGAGATAAAGCCGATTTAATGCTGGTTAAGGATTACCTTGCAGGGCCTTATTTTTCTGCCCAACAACTGCCACCAGTGACCAGTTTATTGGTTTGCTCATCGCAGCATCCTCTTGCTGAGTTATCCGGTGTTACCCTGACTGATCTGCAGCAACATGTAGAATTAACCATTGAAGACTCATCGCCGCAAAAACTACACCGAGACGAGTTACAGTTTGGCGGCGACAAAGTGTTTTACTTATCAGGCTTTATTATGAAGAAAAATGCCTTACTAAAAGGGCTAGGTTTTGGCTGGATGCCGGAGTTTCTTATTAATGATGAGCTTACGGGCAAGAATTTAGCCATAGTAGATTTTGTTGGTGGCCATAGATTTAGATTTACCCCGCAGTTAGTATCTACCCTAGAAAGGCCACTTGGGCGGGCGGGTCGATTATTTACTGAGTTAATTTCAGAAGAATTTGCAACTTTTAATCAATCAACTAATGATCAAAAAATTAGTCATTCGGCCATTGGTTAGTTATGGATTGCATAAGTATTATCGTTTTACTGTTAAGGATTTAAATGAAGTATTGGTTAATGAAATCGGAACCTGATGAGTTCAGCATTGACGATTTAGCAGCATGTTTACCACAGTCAGAACCCTGGCAAGGGATACGTAATTATCAGGCGCGAAACTTTTTACGGGATGAGGTAAAAACAGGGGATTTAGTGCTGTTTTACCATTCCAGCTGTAAAGTTCCCGCTGTTGTGGGGATTGCTGAAGTGACGTCAGATGCTTATAACGATTTAAGTGCTTTTGATAGTCAAAGTGCTTATTTTGACCCTAAGTCAGATAAACAAAAACCGAGATGGGTTGCAGTAGATATTCGTTTTAATCAAAAGTTAACCCGCATTATTACCTTGGCGCAGTTAAAAGCAGATCCAAAACTTGCTGACATGGTATTAGTAAGTAAAGGCGCTAGGTTGAGTGTTCAACCAGTGACAGAAGAAGAGTTCAACTATATCGTTGCCTTATAAATGCTTTATAAATGCTTTATAAATGCCTTAAACATAAAAAAGGAGTGCTAATAAATTAGCGCTCCTTTTTTAACATTCAATAGTAACAGCAATTAAAATTGGTTTAGATTAATAGCTTTCTTTTGCCACTATGGTTTGTCCAATCGGCGTGAGGCTCAATAAAGCCAGCTTCACATGTTGTATAGCAAACGGAATACCAATGATAGTGATAAAACAAGCTAGAGCATGGGTGAGGTGACCGATGGCCAACCAAATACCGAAAAATAAAAACCAGATTACATTACCTATCATCCCTAATGGACCGGTACCAAAGTCTTCTGTGCCTGATAGGTGTTTACGATTTACATTTTCTTGGCCGAATGGCCAAAATGCCATTTCACCAATGACGAAACAGGCTCGGCCAAAGGGGATACCGATAATACTAATAAAACATAAGAGCCCAGCTAGCCACCAAGCTAAGCCCATTATAAAGCCGCCCATGATGAACCAAGCGATATTAAAAACTAATCTTAATACTGACATCTAAAATCCCTTACTTGTTGTAATAACTTACTATTTTTAATCGTGCTTTGTACAGTTTGTTAGTCGAACTATGCACTATTGAAGCGAAATCTGTGCCACATTATATATATTTTTTATCTTGCTGAATTTAAACTATAATTCTATAAGGTATACTGTCTCTTAAACTCTCAGCATAAATAGGTTAGTTAAAAACAACATTTTTTAGTTAAAATAATAACTCTACTCATTGATGTTGAGATAAACATGTTTGCCACCACACCAGTACAAACCATTCGATTTGCAGAGCAGGCAATATTTGTAAAACGCGATGATTTACTCCACCCGGATTTCAGTGGTAACAAAGCGCGAAAATTTCAATATTTTCTCGAGCAAGATTTCCCTCTAGTAAAAAAACTGGTTGGCTATGGCTCAGCGCAAGCAAATTCGCTGCACTCTTTAGCTGCCTTAACCAAAATGCGCGGCTGGCAACTTGATTATTATGTTGACCATATAGCTGGCTATCTTAAGCAAAACCCCCAAGGAAACTATAAAGCGGCCTTAGACAACGGCGCCAACATCATTGAAAAGCCAGCGGGTATTGAGCTGAACCTAGAGACTTATGTACAACAAGATATTCAAGCGCCGTATGAATCGAACAAACAGCTTGTCGTTAAGAGTACGGTGTTTGTTCCCGAAGGCGGGCGTTGTGAATATGCTCAGCTAGGGCTTGATCAACTAGGGCGAGAGATTATTGAATGGCTTAAACAAAATAATATGAAAAAGTTAGAGCTATTTCTTCCTTCAGGTACAGGTACCACGGCACTTTACTTACAACGTTTTTTTGTAACAGCCAGCAGCTCAGACCTCTCGCTGCCCAGTGTAACGGTATTAACCTGCAGCTGTGTTGGCGGTGATGAATATCTCACTAAGCAGTTTTATCAATTAACCGATAATACTGACTATCATCCAAGGATCATCTCTAATGGTAAAAAGTATCATTTTGGTAAGTTGAACCGTCAGTGTTATGACATGTGGCAACACGTCAATAAGCAAGGTATTGAATTTGAATTGTTGTATGACCCAGTTGGTTTCATCATGCTGGAGCATTATCTAAATACTGCAAACCTAAGCGGCGATGACTTAAACAAAGGTGCTGCTGTTCCTGTGATGTATTTACATCAAGGGGGCTTGCTGGGTAATCCAAGCATGTTAGCGCGCTACAAAAGGAAATATCAACAGCAAGGATGATAGCGGGTTTATATCTAGGCTAGATAAGCATTCATTAGAGACAATATTGAAAATTGATTTGAATTATGACGTTGGAGAGTTGCTTAGAGAAGGATTTGAAAAGTGCTCTTGGGTGAGGGTAACTTCATGTTGCTCAGTTCTAATAAACGTCCGGTAAGGTGTGAGAGGAAATACCGAGAAGCGATGTCTATTGAGTAACTGAGCAAATGAATAACGCAAGCGTTAAAAGTCTTACTTGTTAGCCGTAAGTAACCATTTCATAAATGTTAACGCTTCAGTGCGCTTAGAAAAAGTTGTTTTAGTTTTACCTTGGCTATCGGTAAAAGCTATTGAGTTTTTATTTGATGATATTGAATTAACAGGGAAATTAACTGTAATTTCATGACCATTTATGTTGTATGACATGTGCCACACTCCTTTTTAATTTTCACCTTTTTGGTGAGTAAGTAATAACAATATTTATCCTTAAGCAGTTGTGTTGCGTAAGTTTAGATTTATGTGCTTAAGTTCACTGTGCTTATTACACTTACAAGTAGGCTGGTTTGATCAATTTTATTTTTAATCGCCAATTTACTTGCTGTAGTTAGTTGAACATAGGCATATGACAAACAAATGACAGAGAACAACTTAGCAAATGACTTGTAGTGTGGGTTTACTGCATGTAGTGAGTGACTAACAGAAGGGTAAACAAATAATTACAAGAAAACTTAAATACACAGAGGATATTAGTCATATATTTTTTATATAGCAATACATTTTTTACAATTCAGGACAATTAATGGATAAAAGGTGAACTTAATCGCCCTTTATTTGAATATTTATCCAACAAAAGCAGCAACACACTGTACTTTGTGGCGACTTATCCTCAGTTAGGGTAAATAATCTAGCTAAGTCGACGATAAGCATAACTGTTATAAAAACCGCAAAAAAAGAGTGCTTTGTGTCATTAAAGCACTCTTTTATCTTTAAAATCAGAGTCAGTGTTAAACCGTTGATTAATAAATCAGTTCGCCTATTGGGTTGAGTAGCTTACTGATCCCTTTAGTAAAATATAAAGGCGCATCAACAACGGTATAACATAAACACCCCTCAACTGTTTTAGGGCTGTGCTCATGGTCACTATTAAGTAACATAAAGTCACCTGCGCTGTAGGTGTTGTATTCATCGCTGAATTCGCCTGCTAACAACAAGGTCAACTCTTGGCCTTTATGGGTGTGCTGTGGGATTTCGCCGTTTTTATCAATATGCAGTAAACTCGCTCTTGCTTGTTTCTCGCCGGTGTCGAGTCTTAACCGACTGACTTTACCTATACCTTGCCAATGGTTTTCTACTTGCTGGCGAAATGCAGCCGGTAAATTGTATTGCTGACCTTTGACCTTGACTGCGACCTTGGTTTGCTTTGGCGATACATCAACGGCATCATCCATTTGCATCATAGTGTTAAGCATGGCTTCAAGCTCTGCATCCATAGCTTCATTTATGCTTGAATCTAGTGATGCTGTGGGTTGCGCATTTAAGCTGTTTTCAGCAGCAACCAAAGTTAGTTGCTCAATTTTATCGGCGCAATGACGACACAGTTCACAATGGGCTGACACGGCCAATGATAGAGACAAAGGCAGTTCTCCTTTGGCATGGAGAGAAAGTAATTGCTCATCGGGGTGATAATTAATCATAATGTTTCTCCATGAAGCCTTTTAACTTCTCTAATCCTAATCTGAGTCTTGATTTAACCGTGCCAATGGGCACTTTCAATTTATCTGCCAGTTCTTGCTGAGTGAGCTCTTGCATGTAAATGCCTTGCACCACCTGTTTTTGCAGCGGCGGTAGTGACTCAACGTGTTTAAGCAAGGAGGCAGACAATTTGAAGTCATTTTCAGTTTCATCGCTGCCATCAGAATCGAATAGAGACCAAATATCGTCACCAAACGCATCTTCACGGTTATGTTGCACTTTACGCAACATGTCAAAGCACTGATTACGCATGACTGTGAACACCCAAGTGCTTACTGCAGCTTTATCAACATTATAAAGATGGGCTTTAGTCCATACTCGGGTCATGGTTTCTTGAACTAAGTCCATGGCTAAGCCTTGTTGGCTCAAACGTTGGATCCCAAAAGAACGTATTTTGGGCGAAAAATGAGCAAACAGCTTAGCAAAAGCAGCTTTATCTCTATGATTTGCAACACGTAGCATTAAGCCTGCAAGCATCTGGGCTTCGACATCATTTTTATCGGTTGATTTCATGGCAGTATCTATTGCTTTTGTATTTTTAGATAACATACCTTTATCATAACGACTTTGAACCGTTTGTGATTGAAAATTTTGCATTTATTTTCACTCGCATCGTCAGTGTTAAGAGAGCTTTAGTCACATATATTGCATTAATCTGTTTTATATAGCAGGTTAAAAGCTGACTAAATCCGAAAGTTACTTGTTGATACGCAAAAGGATGAAAGATGGTTCAAAAAAGGCTTAAAAATGTGCAACTTTTTTATCATTTATTACTAAGAGTTAAAAATTTGAGTGGTTTGCTTTGAGTTAAAGTCGCTAACCACCTGATTTTGAATGCGTTAAGATTACTTAATAATGCTGGTGATCAAGGCTTGGGTCATTTCGTGATTATGACTATTAATGCACTGGTACTTTTCCTCTGGGCTAATGGGCATTATCTCTAACCAGCGCTGACAGACCCATGACAAATTATTAAAGTCGTCATCTTTATAGTGAGATAATTGTTGTGGGTACTGCTGTAAAATCTCTTGTAAGGTTTTCTTTAAAAAATGTTGTTTGGGCTTTATATCTGTTTGCGGCCAATCGGGGATTAAACTGACATCACCTCTTTTTAAACCATCAGCTTCAGTATCGAACTGATTGATTTTAAACCGCTGTTTACCTTCGATACTAATACCTAATAGTCCATCGTCTAGCGTTTCAAAATCGATAATATGAACCCAAGTTCCTAAAGGCATGAGTTGGTTGTCACTGGTTAGCATGCATAAGCCAAAACCTTCACCTGATTTAAGTGATTCAGTCACTAAACGTTTATATCTTGGTTCAAAAATGCGCAATTGCGTGAAGCCTTGAGGTAACAAGCAAATGGATAATGGGAACAGAGGCAATTTCATAACAGCACCTTTATTACTAACTTAATGATGAATGTAGTATTCATGTTTTCAATAGTTTATACGGTGATATTGAGGGTAATGATCACTATTGTTTTACCCAAATTAATTGCTGAGTATCAATGCCTAATGCGGTCATTTTTTCTGTGAATCTGAGTTTATGCTCGGCAGAGATGTTAGGTGTGCGCGATAAAATCCACGCATAATCATTGTTTGGACCTATCACTAACGAACTTATATAGTTTCCGTTTTTATCTTCCATCAAATCATGGATTTGATAGGCACCATAAAACGGCCCAAAAAAAGAGACTTTTAAACGGCCAATATTGTCCGTTTCAATGAAGTAGGCTTTACCCTCTGCTTCACTCCAACGTGCTTTTTCGTCTGAATAACCTCGATTGATGACCACAACTTTATCGCCATCAACAGAATAGTTGGCTGTGACTTTTGAAAGGCCTCTTTCAAATGAATGGTCAAGTCTGGCGATTTCATACCAGCTACCGAGGTAATTGTTGAGTTTAAAGTTTTCAACCACAGTCACTTTTTTATCGAGCATAGTGCAAGCGCTTGTTCCGCTAACTAGCAAGGCACACAAGGCGATGCTTTTTATGTTGTTATAAACCTTGGTCGATGTCATTTGTTGTGATCCCTATAGTTTTATCTTGAGTTGAATTTGCACTAATTACTCATGTTACGTACGATGCTGCCGATAAGATCTATATTAAAATTTATTAGGTTAATATCTGTTCTAAATGATGTTTTACAGCCAACCTTATTTAGTCAATGTCGCTGTTGTATCCGCTAAAAATTTTTTAATGGCTAGTAGAACCAAGGTCGAGTTAACGAGAAATAATAATGAAAAAAATGCTGGATTCAGTCGATCAACGTACTAAATTAGTCGGTGAGAACCGTTTAGAGTTACTGTTGTTCAAAATTAGTGCCACCCAATTATTTGCTATTAACGTGTTCAAAGTCAAAGAGGTCGTTAAGCTTCCGCCTTTAAGCGCATTACCTGGCAGTAACCCAAACATTAGTGGTGTTGCCAACATTCGTGGTATGTCTATTCCAGTGATTAATTTGCGCGGTGCTATTGGCTTTAGCCCTATGCCAGTCTCAGATGACTGTAATTTGATTATTACTGAGTATAACCGCAGTGTGCAGGGCTTTTTAGTTGGCAAGGTAGAGCATATTGTCAATATGACCTGGGGCGATATTATGCCGCCGCCAAAGTCTGCTGGGGCTAATAACTATTTAACGGCTATCACTAAACTGCAAGATAATGATGTACAAAGATTGGTCTCTATTATTGATGTCGAAAAGGTGCTAGCTGAGATCATTGATTACGACATTACCTTATCAGAAGGCGTACTTGATCAACAATTAGTGGCGCACATGCCGGGCCGAAAAGTATTAATTGTTGATGACTCCGCCACGGCTAGAAAACAAGTACGCGACACCCTCAGTCAACTGGGGATTAAAATCATAGAGGCCTCTGATGGTTTGCAAGCATTGAATATGCTTAAAGGTTGGGCAGCAGAAGGTAAAAGCGTTGCCGATGAGTTATTGATGATGATTACCGATGCAGAAATGCCTGAAATGGACGGCTATAAACTCACAGCTGAAGTGCGCGCCGATGAGCGCATGGCGTCACTGTATATCACCCTTAATACCTCGTTAAGTGGCAGCTTTAATAATGCTATGGTTGAAAAAGTGGGCTGTGACAAGTTTATTTCTAAATTCCAGCCAGACTTATTGGTTGATGCGGTGCAGCAGCGCTTAAAGATGATCCTTGACTAAGTGTATCTTCAGAGCGATGCGGTTGTTAGCGCTCGCTCTGTTGTGGCTTACTGTTTTAGTCGCTCAAATTTAAGTAAACTCTTCTTGAACCTGTTCGATAAGCAGCTTTTGATGCTCTTTGGTAATGCCAATGTTCATTCGACATAACCTTACCGCATAAGAAAACTTGTCTTTGCCGACAATATTGAGTATTTCACATAACAGCGATTT
This sequence comes from Shewanella sp. 10N.286.51.B2, assembly GCF_041469265.1. NCBI lineage: Bacteria > Pseudomonadati > Pseudomonadota > Gammaproteobacteria > Alteromonadales > Shewanellaceae > Shewanella > Shewanella sp. 10N.286.51.B2. The sequence goes on along the minus strand of NZ_JBFRKH010000039.1, from coordinate 30,642 downwards.
GTTGAGCGCTAAGGTGTCACAATAGTGATTAATTGCCTTATTTAGGCTATTAAACTGTAAACCATCAAACTCAAATACCGCGCTATAACCTTGTTCAATATCAATGCCATTGAGCACCAAGGGCCAACCTTTTGCATTAATGCGGCCTTTGGCAATGTTGTACATCATCCATGCACTTTCTTTAAAGCCAGATAATATTCGACAATCAAAACCTGACTCAGCCAACTCTTCTTCGGTCCAATTAATGCCAATGGCGAGATCTTTATGATAAATCTGCATTAAGTCATCTTTTACTGCGTCTCTGCAATCCCAAATAGAAGTCAGTAAATTCTTTTTAGCTAACCTTGCACACTCACTGCATGCTGGCAGTGTTAATGAAGGGTGCGGGGTTGATGCTTTAGCATAATAACTGAACACATCGTTACTAGGCTCGGCGCAAAACCAGCATTGATGGCGAAGATCGAAAGGGATATCAATTAGGGGAGGTAAATGATTCAAAACAGGCCTTTAAGTTATAACTGGCAAGTAAATTTTTCTTATAAAAAAGCTGCTTTAGTTCGTAACGAACTGCAGCAGCTTAATTTAGCCAAGAATGTAATTATTCGGCTTCAATATCAACTAGCTCTTTAGCTAATTCAATTGGATCTACTTCTAAACATTCTTCGTTTGCAACCCAATCAAGACCGATTAATACACCGTCTTCATTTAAATCGCCAACCCAAAATTCTAAAAAGTCATTCACACTGATCTCAACAGCGACATAGTCTGCCCACTCTTCAGTACAATGGCTTGCCGCCGCAGCTTGTGTTGACCATAAAGGCATCACATCAGTTTGTTCAAATTCAGAAGAGTCACAGACAACCCAACCTTCACCAGTCTCATCCGCTAAGCCCCAAAGGACTTGATGCTTTTTCACATTTTCAATAAAGCTTACAACTGCAGGGGTTAGTTCAATCATGATTAGTCTCTTAGAAATTTCAATTAACTGATGCATTATACGTTAACGCTAAACAATACAAAACACTATTAATCTTCTATCGCAAAATGAAATAAACAAATACAAATTATCACAGTTTTAGCGGGTTTTGATCTTGTTTCCTTTTGCTTGATAAGTCAGGATGTGGCTATTCATTGATTAGTCGAAGTATTCTTTTTATGGTGAGTTTCAAATTTCCGGCGTTACTAAAATCGGCTGTAGTGGTTTCTAGCTGCTTTGTTAGTCTTCAAGCAATTGCAGCGTCCGATGATTTTTCCCAGTGTGTGGATAAGCTTAAAGTTACAGCCCGCAGTGAAGGCTTATCCGAGCAAACGATAAATACCAGTGTCGCTAATCTAAAGTACATTCCTAGAGTGATTGAGCTTGATAATCAGCAGCCAGAGTTTAGCACCACCTTTGGTAATTACTTCAATAAGCGTGTGACTGATTGGCGTGTTAAAGAGGGGCGGCGTTTATTAGCCGAGCATCGAGAATTATTAAATAAGCTTACCCTTGAGTATGGGGTACCAGGCCAATATATCATTGCTTTTTGGGGGCTGGAAACCAACTTTGGTGGCTATAAGGGCAAAATGTCAGTGTTAAATTCGTTAGCGACATTAGCCTGCGATCCTCGTCGTAGTAGCTATTTTACCAATGAATTGATGCAAGCTTTAAAGCTTAAAGAAAAGTATCAATTTGATGATGCGACTATGGTGGGCTCTTGGGCTGGCGCGATGGGGCATACTCAATTTATGCCAACCAATTACGCTAAATATGCCGTTGATGGTGATGGTGACGGTAAAGTCGATTTGTGGAATAGCACTGCCGATGCCCTAACGTCTGCGGCAAACTTTTTGCAGCAACTGGGCTGGAAAGCGAATGAACGCTGGGGCAGAGAAGTATTATTGCCTGAAAATTATGATTACCAATACCTTGGCCGCAAGCACCCTAAACCGTTAACCGATTGGGCTGCATTAAACCTCAAGCAAGCCAATGGCACACCGTTGACGACTCCAGAGATGGAAGCCTCATTGTATGTCCCGTCTGGTCATACCGGGCCAGCATTCTTAGGTTACGATAACTTTGATGTCATTATGCGCTGGAATCGCTCTGAATTTTACGCCATTGCCGTGGGCCATTTAGCCGATAGGGTGAATGGTGCAGCGCCGCTGAGAGTAAGCGCGCCGGATCATGGTCTATTTAATCGCAGCGACATTAAGCTTATGCAAGCAAAATTAAATGAACTGGGTTTTGATGTTGGTAAGCCAGATGGTGTACTCGGGCGAAACTCGATTGCAGGAGTGCAGGCATTTCAGCGCAGTAAAAACTTGATTGCTGATGGCTTTCCCGATCAAAAAACCTTCGCCGCGTTAGGTATTAAGATCAGTTTATAATCCGTAGCTTCAATTAAAAAATAATGATTGCATCGCTGAGAGTTTATTCTCTGCCAGTTCGCAGGCTTAGTGCTTAAACTCAGTTCATAAGCTTAAAGAATAAGCTAAAAGCATAAGCTAAAAGCATAGCAATCGATTATCTCGGCTTTTACTGGCAGCTTAATCGGGTATTTGTTAAGCTGCGGAAACTATTGATATCGAAGTAAACTAAGGACATTCGATGAGCGCTCAAGACAATATGGTAGTTCGATTCAACTACACCCTTCGTGACGAACAAGGTGAAGTGATTGAAAGTAACGAAGGTGGTTCTCCAATCGCCTATTTACATGGCCATGACAACATGATGCCAGGTGTAGAAAATGCCATTGCTGGCAAAGATGCGGGTGAAAAGTTCACCGTTACATTACCAGCTGCTGAGACCTATGGTGAGCGTATGGAAGGTGCTGAGCAACGTGTTTCAGTAAAACACCTACAAGGCGCTAAAGTATGGAAAGTGGGCATGTCTGCTATTGTCAATACTGAAGAAGGCCAACGCCAAGTGACTATCGTTAAAATGGGTAAATTCATGGCAACGATTGACACTAATCACCCATTGGCTGGTCGTGAGTTAACCTTTGATATCGAAGTGGTTGATTTTCGTGAAGCAACAGATGAAGAAATTGCCCACGGTCATTCACACGGTGAGGGTGGTCATCAGCACTAATTTATTGCTGCATTACCCCAAATGTAATCCCAAGTGTAGTTAATATACTTGGGATTTTTGTTTGAAATAAAAGAAGCATCCGAATGATAATTGAATTTTCCCAAGGTAAATTAGTGGTCACGCCATTTGAAATCCAGTGTCGATTAAATACCAATAACATCGTCTTGACCGCAATGGTCGATGACATGAAATGTCTTAGTGACAGTTTAATGTTAATCGCAGATGCTGGCGCTGTGCGCTGGAGTTTAAAATTGGATAATGCCCAGCAATTTTATGAAGCCATCGAAATAATGGGCATTGCAGCCGAATAATCTGATTCGGCTGCGACAAGCTTCACTACAGGAACACCTAGGCTAGTGAATCTCGGTTATGGGGACTGCTATAGTCAATCTCTGGGCCAACTGGCACGATTTGGGTTGGATTAATTTGTTGGTGGCTAAAGTAGTAATGCTGCTTGATGTGCTCAAAGTTTACCGTGTCAGCAATGCCAGGCTGTTGGTATAAGTCCCTGAGGTAACCAGAAAGGCAAGGGTAGGACTCAATGGTTCTAATATTGGTTTTAAAGTGGCCTACATAAACACAATCAAAGCGAATTAAAGTGGTAAATAAACGCCAATCTGCTTCAGTTATCACATCTCCCATTAAGTAGCGTTTTGTTGCTAAGCGTTGTTCTAATTGCGCTAAGCTGGCAAACAGTGGCGTTATTGCTGCTTCATATGCTTGTTGAGTAGTAGCAAAACCACTGCGATATACACCATTATTAATGTTGTCGTAAATCATGGCATTCAGTTCATCAATATCTTGACGTAGTGCTGCTGGATAATAGTCGTCATGGTTAGCCGTAAGATGATTAAACGCCCGATTAAACATACGAATAATGTCAGATGATTCATTACTGACTATGGTATTAGTGTGTTTATCCCATAATACGGGCACAGTGACACGACCGTTATAATCAGCTTTGGCCATTTGGTAAATTTGATACAGGTAATCTTTATTAAACAAAGGATCGGTATTAGCGCCTTCAATGGCATTAGCAGCTGCAGACTGATTAGATCCTGCAAACTCCCAGCCGTTACTGAGCATGTGCGGCTCAACCACAGTGACATCAATCATTTGGGTTAACTGTTTAAGTTGTAGAAAAATTAAGGTTCTATGAGCCCAAGGACAAGCCAATGAAACGTATAAATGGTAACGTCCAGCTTCAGCTTTAAAGCCTGCATCACCACTTACTTCAGCACTGCCGTCTGGTGTGATCCAATGCCTAAATTGTGCATCTTCTCGGTGAAAATTGCCGCCATTTTCCTTCGTTGGGTACCATTGATCGACCCAGTGTCCATTTTGTAATAACCCCATCATTGCCACCTGATAATTTCAACTTCTATGACTGAGTTTAAGTGATAAATTTTAGCAAAAAAAGCGGATTAAATGGGCTATAACGTTCGATTAATTCGAAGCTGCTTGAGCCTAAATGTATTTACTGTTACTGAAAATATTGAATTGGAATAGCGAGTATTGGTTGCTTTAATCGCGGTGCTTTTAACAAAAAACTCACATCAATAGAGAAATATGGCTATATGGGTTCAAATATCAACCAGATACAATTTGTGTTGTTACAGCTTGAAATGTCTGACTTGTTTTGTTTTTTTTGTGTGAGTGTTTTGTTTTTGATTTTAATGTTTATCAAGATGCATCTTGTTGTTGTGGTTGGGTAAATTGTGGTTTTTTGTAATCAAACTGACATGAGATTTATGCAATGTTTGCTAGCATTCAGCAATGGGCTGGATAGCTCGTACATTATAAAAATTAAATTGATTAAGGGTTAGATCATGAAAAACATCTTGTGCAAATGCTTAGTGGCCTCTGCTGTACTCGCGGCTTTATCAGGTTGTAGTAATGACGATGATAAAAACCTAACAGCTTGTGAAGCTGCTGGTGATGCATGTACTAGCTTTACTGTTATTCATACCAATGATAATCATGGCCGTTTTTGGGAAAACAGCAATGGCGAATATGGTATGGCTGCGCGTAAAACTGTGATTGATCAAATTCGACATGAAGTAGAGCGTGCTGGCGGTGAAACCATTCTTTTATCTGGTGGTGATATTAACACTGGTGTACCTGAGTCAGACATGCAGCAAGCCATTCCTGACTTCATGGGGATGAACCTATTAGGTTATGACGCTATGGCAGTGGGTAACCATGAGTTTGACAATCCTCTAAGCACACTTGATATGCAGTCAACATTGGCTAATTTTCCAATGCTTGCAGCTAACATCTATGACAAAAATGCAGACGCGCGCTATTTTGAACCTTACCGAGTGTTTGATATTAATGGCGTAAAAATTGCGATTATCGGTTTTACCACTGTTGATACCCCCAAAATTGTTAATCCAGAAAATGTCGACAGACTGACATTTACCGATCCTCAAGACGAGCTGCCTATTGTTCTTGCTGAAATCGAAGCCAATGAAGACGTTGATATGGTGTTTGCTGTAACCCATATGGGTCATTATGCTGACGGTAATCATGGTACAGAAGCCGCTGGTGATGTGATGCTAGCTCGCTCTGTTGAGCAAGGTCAACTGCACGCGATTATAGGTGGTCATTCACAAAACCCTGTGTGTATGGAAGGGGATGAGTACGCAGATTTTGCTCCAGGTGATGACTGTAAACCTGATCAGCAAAATGGGACTTATATCATGCAAGCCCATGAATGGGGCAAGTACGTTGGACGTGCTGATTTTGAATACATGGATGGAGAGCTAACGCTGGCAGAATACTCACTCATCCCAATTAACTTAAAGCAAGAAGATGAAAGTGGCGAGTTAGTTTTCATTACTGAAGAAATTGAAAAAGACCAAACAGTATATGACACCTTATTGCCATATCAACAGCGCGGTCAAGAATTGTTAGATGTGGTGATTTCCTATACTGATGGTAAGTTTGAAGGCGATCGTGAAGTGGTACGTGTTGAGCAAACAAACCTAGGTAACCTGCTCACTACAGCTTATTCAGAATTTGTTAGCAATAACTTCAATGTCACTGCAGACTTTGGCGTAATGAATTCAGGTGGTGTCCGCGCTTCTATCGCTGAAGGTGATATTTCATATCGTGATGTGCTAACAGTGCAGCCATTTGGTAATTTTGTGTCTTATGTCACTATGACAGGTGCGGAAGTTGAAGACTATTTAGCTGCTGTGGCAGTTAAAACCGGTGGTGGTTTCCCACAATTTAACCATGTAGCTATGGATGTGAATTGTGATGCTGAAACCGTCGATATTGCTTCTCTTGGTGGCCGTAGTTTCGATTTAGAAGATGATTATACCTTCTCGTTAATCCATTTCAGTGCTGCTGGTGGTGACGATTATCCAGTTATTAATCAACATAAAAACTACATTGATACCCAATTAACCGATGCTGCTGTTTTCCGTGAGTACTTTGTGGCAAACCCTGTATTATCAGCTGCCGATTATGCACCTGTAGAAGGCCAATTAAACTTCTACCGTAATGGCGCGTTAGTGAAAAGTTGTGCTCAATAATTTCTTTTGATTAACTAATGAGTAAGTTAAAAACGGTGTAAATTGAAAAAGGTAGCTACGGCTACCTTTTTTGTTTCAAGCTTAACGGTGCTTATGGATTGGTATAAGATAGCCGCAATTCATCATAAAGGATTTAATTATGTCGTCGGTGACAACCCTACTAGAACGTATAACAGTTGAACCAGCTACACCTGCGAAGTCATGTGTCATTTGGTTACATGGCTTAGGAGACTCAGGAGCCGGGTTTGCGCCCGTCGTGCCTGTTTTAGGTTTACCAAGTGATCATAGTATTCGATTTGTTTTTCCCCATGCACCAGAACAAGCGGTGACCATAAATGGCGGCTATATCATGCGATCTTGGTATGATATTAAAAGCATGGATTTACATGATCGAGCCGATATCAATGGGGTGTTAACCTCTGAAATCGCAGTAAAAGCGCTGATCAATGAACAAATTGAATCGGGTATTAGCGCTCAAAACATTGTGCTGGCAGGTTTTAGCCAAGGTGGCGTCATGAGTTTATTTACTGGGTTGAGGTTTGAGCAAAAACTTGCAGGCATTATGGCATTGTCATGTTATTTACCCGCAGGAGAGGCTTTACCTGAGGGCTTAAGCGAAGCTAACAGTGATACGCCGATATTACAAAACCATGGTGAGCAAGATGAAGTGGTGCCATTATTTGCTGGAAAAATGGCCCATGATGCCTTAATTAAAGCAGGCTATTCGAGCAAGTGGCTTACTTACCCTATGGCACATAGTGTTATACCTGCGCAGTTGTCCCACATTGGTCAATGGCTAACCGATAAACTCGGGAAAGCATAACTGGCACTTTAGTGTGGCTGTTTCAAATTAAGTACAATGTCACTATTAACTTGTGATAGTTAAATGCTATAAAAAACAAGAGGCTTAGCGCTCTTATGGCGCTGAGCCTTTTTTATATTCGAACAGCTCAATCATTTGGCTAAACCCCTTTTTATTATATTGGACAATCTGCGTGTATTAATAAAAACTAAATCATTGTTATTTAAAGTGATAACTTAAAAATAAATCACAATATTTAGTAAACTTTTGTTAAAATACAGCTCGTTTTATGTAGTGAAACTAGTTGCAAACAAATTGCAGGCAACTTGTATTAAATTGAAGGTTTACGGATAACATAATGATAAGAAAAATTCCGAGTCTACTGGTCGTCATCGGTGTATTAACCAGTTTAACTGCGTGTGATCGAAAACCTGACTGCGAAGATAATAATTGCACTAAATTTACTGTGGTGCATACCAATGATAATCATGGTCGTTTTTGGCATAACAAAGCGGGTGAGTATGGCATGGCAGCGCGGTTTACTGTCATTGATGGTATTCGTAAAGAGGTCGCCGCAAATGGTGGGCATACCTTAGTGTTATCAGGTGGCGACATCAATACGGGTGTACCAGAATCCGACTTACAAAACGCCATCCCCGATTTTATTGGCATGAATATGATTGGTTATGATGCCATGGCGGTGGGCAATCATGAATTTGATAACCCATTGTCAGTATTGGCAGAGCAAGCAGAGTTAGCGACATTTCCAATGTTGGCTGCCAATATCTATGATAAAGAATCTAATCAACGTTATTTTGAACCTTATAAAGTGTTCAAAGTGGGTGATATTGACATTGCTGTAGTGGGGTTGACCACTAACGACACACCAAAGCTAACTAATCCATTGCATACAGAATCGTTGATTTTTACCGATCCTATCGCGGAAATGAAGCAGTTGTTACCGCAAATAAAAGCCAATGAAACTGTAGACTTAGTGTTTGCAGCTACCCATATGGGCCATTATCAGGATGCAGATTTTGGCAGTAATGCCCCTGGTGATGTCACGATGGCTAGAGCGTTAGAGGAAGGGCAGTTAGACGCCATTATCGGCGGGCACTCGCAAAATCCAGTGTGTATGGCTGGTCGCAACAGTGAATATGATAAAACCTTCACCGCGGGTGACTCTTGTCGTCCAGACAAACAAAATGGCACTTGGATTATGCAAGCCCATGAGTGGGGACGCTTTGTTGGCCGCGCTGATTTTGAATACATTAACGGTAAATTGTATTTAGTGGACTACCGATTAATTCCAATTAACTTAAAGCGAATGGCTTTTGGTAAAAAGCTTGCTTGGCCAGTAGGTGAGCATGTTGAGCGTAACCCTGAGGTTGAAGCGGCGTTATTACCTTATCAGCAAAAAGGCAGCGCAGAGCTTGATGTGATCATAGGTAAAGTAGATGGGCTATTACAAGGCGATCGCAAGGTGGTGCGTGCCCAGCAAACCAATTTAGGTAGGTTAATTGCGAAAGTACACAGTAATAAAGTGCGCGCTGACTTTGGTATCATGAACTCTGGTGGCGTCAGAGCCTCTATTCCGGCAGGAAATATTGCTTATCGTGATGTGCTCACGGTGCAACCATTTTCAAATACTATTGGTTTAGCAGAAATGTCAGGTGACAAATTAATTAGCTATTTATCAAAAGTGGCTACCAATACCCGAACTAGCGGTGCTTATGCGCAATTTTACGGTATTGATATGACTGTAAAATGTCGTGATCAAGACGTTGAAATTCATAGTATTAATGGTCAGCCTTTTGATATATCGGCAACCTATCAGTTCTCTATTCCAAGTTTTAGCGCAGCAGGTGGTGACAATTACCCTAAGATTAATATTCTTGAAGCGGGTTATGTAGATGCCATTGAGCTTTATGAATACGTTAAGAAAGAGAAAAATATTCAAATTGAGGATTATAATCCGAAAAATGAAGTGAAATTTACCCAATCTAAAAGTTCATTAGGCTGCAGTATTTATTAGTATCCATGAGTTAATGTTAGCTTCTGTTAGCATTTAAACCTAAAGGCAACCACTTGGTTGTCTTTTTATTTGAAAATTTTTATCTTTTTAAGATATTGATTATTAATGGTTATATTTAAATTAATTGGCTGAAGGAAAAATTATTTTTGCTAATTTACTTGAAAAATAAAATATCGTTCTCATATCTAGTTGTAAGTTAGGCACGCTCAATAGAGGTACTAACTAGCATTACGCCGCAAGGGTAATGACAAACAGCCAATAATGGCATTTTATTTTTCACATATTGCTTTAGACAAGGATATGACAATGCGTAAATTTAATTTAACTCCAGATTTAACTCCTCTTTATCGTAGTGCGATTGGTTTTGATCGTTTAGCTAAAATGGCTGAACACGCCGCAGTACAAAATGGTAACACCGGTTACCCTCCATACAACATCGAATTACTTGGCGAAAATCGCTACCGTATCACTATGGCGGTTGCTGGATTTAGTATGCAAGAACTTGATATCACTAGCGAAGGTGACAAGTTACTTATCAAAGGCAGTAAAGTGGCTGCAGTAAACGATGAACGTAAATACTTACATCAAGGTATCGCAGAGCGTGGATTTGAGCGCACTTTCCAGTTAGCAGACCATGTCAAGGTTGTTGGTGCTGAATTAGAAAATGGTTTATTAAATGTTGATTTAGTAAGAGAAATCCCTGAAGCGTTAAAAGCACGTAAAATTCAAATCAATTCTGCGCGCAGCGCTACCAGTAATACGATTGAAAGTTAATGCGTTACCGCCCTTTAGGTAAATAATAAAGGGCACTAGTTTCATCTCTTCCCTGATTTTTGCCCAACTAGATTCATTTTCCTAGTTGGGCTTTTTGCCTTATGACTGTTTATAAAGCCCCTCACAACAAATTGACGCCACATTATTGATCCCACATTAAAGTCACTCTCAACAAAAGCACTTCGCGATAACGTCGCTTTCAATAAAAGCACTGCTCGTAAAAGTCACAAGCCCCTATTTAAGCGCTCTATCTAAAATGACCGCACCAGCATCATTGTTACCCAGTTCATCATTAGGATTGTATATGGGGCAGTTTTTCATTGATAAACATCCACAACCAATACAGCCATCTAGAGAGTCACGTAAATTAGTCAAATAATTGATTTTTCTAGTTAACTGATTTTGCCACTTGGTCGATAGCAACGCCCAGTCTTCAGGGGTTGGGGTGCGTTCATTGGGAAGGTGGCTAAATGCCTGCTTGATATCCTGCAAGCTTATTCCCATGGTTTGGGCGGCTTTTATCACGGATATCCGCCTGATCACATCTCGGCGATAGCGGCGCTGATTGCCTTGATTGCGCAAACTGGTGATCAAGCCTTTTGATTCATAAAAATGCAGGCTTGAGACTTTTATGCCGCAACGCTTGGCCACTTGCCCGACTGTTAAATCCATTTCATCAAGCATCAAAATATTCCTATTACAGTAAAAATAATACTTTACCTCAACCAAGGTTGAGGTTTTATAGTGGCACTATATTACAACAAGTTGATTTAAAAATCGTTGCTATGCAGGAGGCAAAATGACGTATTTAATTTTTAAAACTGAACAAGTGAATACATTCAGTCATCGAACAACAACTCCGGTTACCACAGTAATCAAACCCTCTAAGGAAGTGGTCACTGAGCAAGCTTATGATGCTTCAGATGACCCAAGCCGCTCCCCAAGTGGCGCTAAGAATCATGATTTGTCAGCAGAAAACGCAATCACAGCGGTTATTGAACTAAGCCGAACCCTATTCAATCAAGTGATGATTAATAAGTAATGTCAGCTTTTTAAAACAAGGAATATGATTATGCGATTAGAGCATTTAAATTTAGTAGTACAAAATTTAGACGCTAGCTTAGCGTTTTATCGGGCAGCTTTTCCCCATTGGCAAGTTCGCGGCGGTGGTGAAGGTGAGTGGCATGGGGTGCAGCGTAAATGGCTGCACTTTGGTGATGAATATAATTACTTATCGCTTAACGATGGCGGTAAAGGAAAAATGCGTCCCAATGAAGGTTATGATTTAGGCTTAGCCCATTTTGCTTATGTGGTGTCAGATGTTAAAAGTTTAATGGCAAGAATGGAGCAAGCTGGTTTTGAAATAGCGATTAAAGGCCGTGAAGATACTTACTCTGACAGTGTTTATTATCTTGACCCTGATGGCATTGAGGTAGAGTTTGTCCAGTATTTAACGGATATTCCCAGTGAACGAAATCGTTATGTTTAAGTTTCATTGGCGCTTATAAATAGTATAAGCAACAGTAAAAACGAACAGTATTAGTTGGAGATTTATCTTAAGTCGGAGTCAGTATGCATCTTAATCAAGTTACCTTAACGGTTAATAATATGACTAAAGCCTGTGAGTTTTATTTAACTCTCGGTTTTACTCAAATAGTTAATACTGCCCATTACGCTCGTTTTATGTGTCCTGATGGTGAGGCCAGTTTTTCATTAACCTTAGATGAGCTGCAATTGAATATGAGTGATAACCGAACCGTTATCTATTTTGAACATGAGCAACTAGATGAATGGGTTAATCAGCTGATTAAAAAAGGCATCGAATTTGAAACTTTGCCCACAGATCAAGACTATTTATGGCGTGAAGCAAGGCTGTTTGATCCTGCAGGTAATAAGATAAAGCTGTATTGGGCAGGAGAGAATCGATTAAATCCACCGTGGCGAGTGACTATTCGTGATAAATAACCATTCACAATTAACCATTAACCATTAACCATTAACCATTAACCATTAACCATTAACTACAGATACTCATACTGAGGTAATCAGCATTAAAAAAGCGCCGCTATTAAATTAGCGGCGCTTTAAACAATATTGACCCAGTGTGGCTTTTAACCTAGCGGCTATAAAAATATCAGCCTATTTACCCCAAGGGTTTACAGCGCCAGTGCCATTGGGCACTGATCTGCTGGTGTTATTTTTACTAGGCTTGCGAGAGTCTGAGCTTCTATTCTCGCCGCGGTCACTAGTTTTATATGGGCTTTTAGCTGCGCTTTCTTTGTTAAAGCGTTTGGCTTTATTTTTATCGTAATGATTATTCTTTGGCTTATCTGACTTGCCACGAGAAAGCGTTGGCTTGTCATCAGTTTTCGCTTTTGGCACTTTGGCATTCTTAGGGACAAAATCTAAGATTGAAATCGGTACTTCTTTACGCGTAGTAAAGCCTTCAACTTCTTTACGGACAATTAAGTGACCCAAACGGCGCTCAATTGCGCAGAGATTTTTAAAGTCATCTTTTGACACCAATGACACTGCAATACCAGACGCCCCAGCACGGCCAGTACGACCAATGCGATGCACATAATCATCAGCAGGGTATGGTAAGTCGTAGTTAATGACGATAGGTAAGTCATCAATATCAATACCACGAGAAGCAACACCAGTGGCAATAAGATAGGTGATTTTTCCATCTTTAAAATCTTTAAGTAATTGCTCACGTATCGGCTGGCTACGACCACTATGAAAAGACTCTGCAATAATGCCGCGCTTTTCTAATTGAGTCACCAGCTTTGCTGCACCGTGTTTAGTTTCGATAAAGATCAGCGCTTGTTTCCAATCGTTGTCTTTAATTAACTGGCTTAGTAATGCTGACTTCTTTTCTTTATCAACGGTAACTAACCATTGATCAATTTTTGGCGCTGCGTCAGCATCTTCAACCACTGAAATTTGCACTGGGTTACGCATAGCTGATTTAGCCAGAGCGCGAACTTGGTTAGACAAAGTGGCTGAAAACAACATGTTTTGACGTTCATCAGGCAACAATTCGATGATGCGGTTAATGTCTTCAATAAAGCCCATATCCAGCATTCTATCGGCTTCATCAAGCACTAACACTTCAAGCTCGTCAAAGTTAACGGCACGTTGAGTATACATATCCAGCAAACGGCCAGGCGTTGCCACCAGGATATCAATGCCTTCAATGAGCTTTTGCTTTTGGGCATTACTGTCAACGCCGCCATACATGACCATTGAATTTATTGATAAGTTCTGGCTGTATTTTTTGATGTTTTGCTCAACCTGAATCACCAGTTCACGGGTAGGTGCTAATACCAGTGCTTTGACGCGTTTGCCACGTACCTTATGGGGGGCTTTAAAGCGTTCGATAATAGGCAGTACAAAGCTGGCTGTTTTACCGGTGCCGGTTTGCGCCGCGGCAATGATATTTTTACCCGATAAAGCAACAGGTATAGCCTTAGATTGAATGGGAGTCGGCTTGGTATAACCTAAAGAACTAAGTGCACTGATTATTGGATCGCTTAATCCCAGCTTCGAAAATGGCATGTGTAATCTCGGGTAAAGTAAAATGATAATTAACAACACTGTCAGCAATGATTAATGTTTGGTTTAGCGTTAATCATGGCGCAGTGGTAAAGAATAGCTGGTTAGTATAACAGAGTGAGCAAAATATAGGGTAGGGCTGTTTTCGCTTTAAGCGTAAAGCTAACAAGGTGAATCAATATGATCTGTCGGCAGTCAATAAAGTTTTGACGCAGCAGTTCTTGCCTGTATGGCCTATGTTGATTTGAATCCAATTCGCGCGCAAATGGCTGCAACACCTGAAACTTCAGATTACACTAGTATTCAACGATGCATAAATTCAGCGATTAAAGGTGAGCAACCCAAAGAGTTACTGGCATTTGTAGGAAATGAACGTTTAGTGTAGTGACAAGGTGAATTTGGCCACTCATTTGTAGTTGAACTCACTTAGCATAGAAATTTTAATCCTAAATTCACCAATTAGATTTAGAGATCTAACTCGGAAATGTCCAGAGGTGAGTTACAAAATGATCAAACGATATTGTTTTCAATTGACAATAACTTCACTTCAGCTAGTGAAAACGATCAAACTTCATCAAGTCGAAGTTCAATAAATAAGCAAGCCCCTGCCATTTCTGATCAAACATTATTGCTCTCAAACATGAACAGTGAATCAATTAGGTCAAATTTATAAGTTAACAATAATAAGCATAAAAAAGGGAGCTAATCAGCTCCCTTTATTGTGACACTTTTTTATACATAGACTTGTTACTAGCCATGTAAAAAGTAAACACTATGCTTTCATGACTTTCTCGCCACGGGCAAGACCTACAACGCCTGAGCGAGAAACTTCAATTACCTTTGTGACTTCAGCAAGCGCGCTGATGAAGGCATCTATTTTTTCGCTGGTACCGGCCATTTGAATGGTATACAAGCTGGCGGTGACATCCACTATTTGACCTCGGAAGATATCAGCAGTGCGTTTGACTTCTTCACGCATCTCTCCTTGGGCTTTAACTTTGACCAATGCCAGTTCTCGCTCAATATGGGCATTTTCAGTTATGTTAGAGACTTTTAAAATATCAATTAACTTATGAAGTTGCTTTTCAATTTGTTCGTGAACATCAGCTTCAGCATTCACCGTAATATTAAGGCGTGACAGGGTGGTGTCTTCTGTTGGCGCAACGGTTAAGCTTTCGATGTTGTAGCCACGCTGAGAAAACAGTCCAACCACACGAGACAATGCCCCTGGTTGGTTTTCTAATAATACAGAAATAATACGACGCATTAGCTTCTCTCCGTTTTACTTAACCACATATCTTTCATTGCTTCTCCACGGATCAACATTGGATAAACATGCTCTGTTTCATCAACGCTAATATCAACAAAGACTAACTTGTCTTTCATTGCCAATGCTTCAGCTAACTTTGACTCTAATTCGTTAGGATCACTAATCGTCATGCCAACATGGCCATAAGCTTCAGCGATTTTGGCAAAATTAGGCACTGAGTCCATATAAGAGTGTGAATGACGACCTGAATAAATCATGTCTTGCCATTGCTTAACCATACCTAAGAAACGGTTATTCAAATTAATGATTTTTACTGGGGTGTCATATTGCAGCGCAGTTGAAAGTTCTTGAATATTCATTTGGATTGAACCATCACCCGTAACACACACTACGGTTTCATCTGGCATCGCCATTTTTACGCCCATGGCTGCAGGTAAACCAAAGCCCATGGTGCCAAGCCCGCCTGAGTTAATCCAACGGCGTGGCTTATCAAATGGATAGTAAAGCGCGGCAAACATTTGGTGCTGACCCACATCAGAGGTGACGTAGGCATCGCCATTGGTTAATTTATGCAGTGTTTCGATCACTTGCTGTGGCTTTATGCGATTACTTGATTTGTCATAGGCTAAACAATTTTTTTCGCGCCATTGATTAATCTCAACCCACCAAGCATCAAGCGCTTCGCTGTCGTTGGTTTTTTCGGTGTCATCAAGTAAAGCTAACATGCTATCGAGGATATTTTCAGCAGAGCCAACAATCGGTATATCCACTCGTATGGTTTTAGAAATAGATGCCGGATCAATATCGATATGCAAAATGGTGGCATTAGGGCAATATTTTTCTACATTATTGGTGGTACGGTCATCAAAACGCACCCCAATACCAAAAATTAAGTCACAGTTGTGCATCGCCATATTAGCTTCATACAAACCGTGCATGCCTAACATACCTAAGCATTGTGGGTGAGTGCCAGGGAATGCGCCTAAGCCCATTAAGGTATTAATGACTGGAATATTGAGCTTTTCAGCTAGGCGAATAATTTGTTGGTCGCAACCTGAAATAATAGCGCCGCCGCCCACATATAACACAGGTTTTTTAGCCGATAACAGCGCTTGTAATCCACGGCGTATCTGACCTTTGTGGCCTGCGGTTGTCGGATTGTAAGAGCGCATATTAACGCTTTCAGGGTAAATGTATTCGTGCAGGACTTCAGGGTTTAAGCAATCTTTTGGTAAATCAACTACGACAGGGCCAGGTCTACCGGTTGCTGCAATATAAAAAGCTTTTTTGATGATTTCGGGGATTTCACGGGGATCTTTAACTAAAAAGCTATGTTTGACAATAGGGCGTGAGATCCCAATCATGTCACATTCTTGGAAAGCATCATTACCAATCAAATTACTCGGAACTTGGCCTGATAAAACCACTAAAGGAATAGAGTCCATGTAGGCGGTAGCAATACCTGTAATGGCGTTAGTAGCACCAGGACCAGAGGTTACCAGTACGACACCCACATCACCGGTGGCGCGGGCATAACCATCAGCCATATGCACAGCTGCTTGTTCATGTCTTACTAGGATATGTTCTACGCCAGAATCTTTGTGCAGCGCATCGTAGATGTCGAGTACTGAGCCACCTGGGTAGCCGAAAATGTGTTTTACGCCTTCATCGATTAACGAGCGCACTATCATGCTGGCGCCGGATAATTTTTCCATTGCTAAATCCTCTTAAGTTACCGTTATGGTAAACAGTATCTTGCTACAACGACGGTAATCGTTCTAAAAATAAGCCCGAACGGTAATTCGAACTCGCTTATCTACGCAGTAGAAAACCGCCTCAGATAATTTGACTAAATATGTATCTTGCTGATTTCCAAGATACCTTCATCATATTTATTTTTGAGCACGATACAAGTGTCTTGTTGAAATAAAGTAATTTAGGTGAAAGTATTTCATGATTGTTTAAGATAAATGACAATTAGGCGTCTTAAATTAATTAAAAAGCGTGAAAACTGCAGAAACTTGAATTAAACCGAGTATATTACGCTTGCTTGTATCGTGTTGTTTTTCGGACAGGTATTTGCTGAGTTTAAGGTGATTTGATTAAAAATGTTTAAATAGGAAATGTATGGACCCATCTGTTGTCATGTTGATGCTATCGGCCGCACTATTTTGCGCTACCATGACGGGTACGCCAGGGCCTAATAATGTGCTATTGGCTAACTCTGGAGCTAATTTTGGTGTTAAACAAACCGTACCGCATATGATTGGATCCGTTTAGGCCAAACCAGTTTGCATGTGGCTATGTTATTGGGGTTAGGGTCTTTATTTGAGTCATGGCCGCTACTGCATCAGATGTTAAAATATGCATCCATTGGCTACTTGATCTATCTCGCGGTCAAAATAGCCACGCAACATGGACGCAATCAAGCCAGCGAAAGGGCTAAGCCGATAACCTTAGTTGAAGCCGCCTTTTTTCAATGGATAAACCCTAAAACATGGATGGCTTCAATTAGCTTATTAAGCGCATTTACTATTAGTGGTGACTTATATTGGACAACGGCAATTGGTGGGGTGCTGGTATTCAATATTGTGGGGCTACCAATGTCATTGCTTTGGGTACTGATAGGCTCTTCTATCAGTCAGAAGTTAAACACACCTATTCGTCAGCGAAATTTTAATTGGTTGATGGCGGCGATGTTACTAAGCACATTACCTATGGTGTTAGTGTGAATTTAAACGGCTCTTTATGAGCCGTTTTATTACAAGTTCAAGCCGCTAGATGATTAGTTTCTTGGCTGGGTACGTTGAAACAATAAACAACCCATTACCAGCATTACTGATAACAACATCATCGCCGAAAATGGCACCGCGGTGCCAGTATAAAAGAAAGCCAATAAAGGGCCAGCTAATGAGCCAAAGCCAAATCTCAGAGTGCCAATTACAGCCGTTGCAGTACCGGTTTCTTGTTTAAATTTCATCAACACAATGGCATCGGCATTAACAGACATCACTCCTAAACAGCCCATTAATGGGATCAGCATGGCGACAGTAAAGTGGTAACTCAAGCCTAAAAGATTCACCAGCAACAAACCTGCGGCTGCTAAGGTGGCAAACACGGTTGCAGCAAACAGCATTCTGTTTGAGCCAAAACGCCCGACAATTCGAGAGTTTAAAATGTTCGCCAACATCAGAGCGCCGACATTAGTACTGAATAATATTGAAAATAAGGTTTTATCTAAATCAAAGACTTCCATATAAATGAAAGGCGAAGCTGTTAAATAACAGAAAAACGCAAAGGAAGTCAGTACTCCGCAACTAATATTGAGTTTCACACCTTGGCGGCTCAGCACGGTTTTATAGGCGTTTAAAAAGGATTTATTACTGCGGGCATCTTTTGCTTTGTCGCTGGGCATTTTTAATTTAAAAATAACCAACAAAAGCAAAAATATAGCATAACAACTTTGGCTTAAAAAGATTAACGGCCATTCACCCACTTCTAAAATTAAACTGCCTACACTGGGCGCAAGTAACGGCGCTAACATCATTATTAAGCTGACGTAAGACATTCCTTTGGCAGTATTGTCACCATAAACTTCCTTAATATAACCAGGTACCACAACCGTGGCAGCTGCGCCAATAAATGCTTGGGAAAAACGCAGCGCTAAAAATAACTCAATATTAGCGGTGATAGAAATAAAGAAACTGATTAAGGTAAACCCACTTAAGCCAAAAATGACCAAGGGCCTACGGCCAAAGCGATCAGCAAGCGGGCCAAAAGTGAGCATCCCTAGCGCGTAGCCCGCAAGGTAAATACTTAACGATTGCTGCACTGTGGTGACATGGGTTGAATAGCTGTCAGCAATGGCAGACATTGCTGGTAAATACATATCGATGGCTAATGGGGTGATGGCCACAATCGCAGCCAGCATCGGAATAAGCATGGCAAGGTTTGGGGAGTTCTGCGCCGAGGTCACAGAAGGAGAGTTAGAAGACATGCTGACAAAAACCTCATTGGATAGACATAAAATAGGATCACATCGAAGAATTTTATAGGAAAGAGAGTACGAAATTCTGGCAAAATTTTACCATGAAAAAGGTGATCAGCATCGAAAAATATCAGGAATTAAGTGTATTTTAATCTTTACTAAATCAGACTGTTGAGGCTTAACATTAAAGTAACATTGTTGTCGTTTTAGTGTCATCGAACTTGAGTAGCTTAGCGCCCAACTTTGCAACAATTACTTAATAGAGACTAAAGCATGAAAACGAAAATTTTTCCGTTAACCACACTTTTGCCGTTAACCACAGTAATGTCAATGATGCTGCTAGCAGGCTGTAATGGTGATGATGGTCTTAATGGCGTTCAAGGTGTTGATGGTACGAATGGTTTAAGCTCGTTAATCTCAATCACTGAATTAACTGCTGGCAATAGCCAGTGTCCATTTGGTGGTCAACAGATCGACACGGGGATTGATGTAAACATAAATGGTGTTTTAGACACAGATGAAGTGCTTACTGGCCAAACTCAAATACTATGTGCTGAAGCTCAAGGTCAATTGCAGTTAGGGCTAATCGGTCGTTATGAATCAGGAATTTATGGCCAAAGCGCAGCAGAAATTGTTGACTTTCATCAGGTTAGCAACAGCGTATATGTAGTTAATGCACAAAGTGGCATGTTAGATGTCCTTGACTTATCTTCGTTAGCAAGGGTTAATTCAGATGACATAACGGCGATAACATTAAACAACCTCACTAAAACCTTAAGTGTAAACGTTGCTGAAGATGCTGAAATTAATGATTTAGGCAGCGTCAACAGTGTCAGTATTTATGGCGACTTATTAGCCGCCGCCGTTGAGAGAGCTGATAGTGCCGGCAATGCGACCCAAGGCAAGGGTATCGTTGCATTTTATCAATTATCAGCCACTGCAGAGCCTGAATTTATTAAGGCCGTAGAAGTAGGGGCATTACCGGATAATGTGGTTTTTACCCATGATGGTGCCAAACTGGTTATAGCAAATGAAGGTGAGCCAAACTCTGATTATAGCGTTGATCCAGAAGGTACTATTGCGTTGATAGAGATTACCGATGGTCTGCCAGCAGATACTGCTACTTTGATTGATTTTAATGAATTTAATCTAGGTGAAGCTCGCCATAATGAGCTTAGTAATATGATTAAGATTAATGGACCAAACGCTTCAGTTTCACAGGATCTTGAGCCTGAGTATATTGCAGTGTCCAAAGATAATCAGTTTGCTTATGTCAGCTTACAAGAAAACAATGCTATCGCAGTGATTAACTTAGAGAATAATACCGTCGAAGCCATTAATGCTTTAGGCCTTAAAGATTACGGTAAAGCAGGTAATGAGCTTGATGCCAGCGACAAAGATGATGCCATTAATATCGTTAATTATGCTGGTGTCTATGGGATGTATCAGCCTGACACTATCGCCAGTTATCAATGGCATGGACAAGACTTTATTGTCACAGCCAATGAAGGTGATGCTCGTGATTATGATGGTTTTTCTGAAGAAGCCCGCGCCGATGATTTGATTTTAGACTCAAGCCACCCGCAAATATTAGCCGCCCAAGATAAAACTCAATTAGGCCGATTAAAGGTTACCACTAGCATGGGTGATGATGATAATGACGGCGATTTTGATAAAATTGTATCTTATGGTGGCCGCTCATTTTCTATCTGGAGTCATGCTGGTCAATTAGTCTTTGATAGTGGTAATGACTTTGAGAGGATTACCGCAGCAGTGCTAGGTGAAAACTTCAACAATCATAATGAAGAAAGCAAAGGCGATAGTCGCAGTGATGATAAAGGTCCTGAGCCTGAAGCGCTAGCGATAGGTAGAATCGGTGATAAAAATTATGCTTTCATCGGCTTAGAGCGTACATCTGGGATAATGATTTACGATATTACTAATCCTTTTGACGTCAGTTTTATTGACTATGTGGTGAACCGTGATTTTGATATCGACTTTGAAATAGACGGCGAAACCATGAGTGGGCAACCTGAGCTTGTGGGTGATTTAGGCCCAGAAGGGATGAAATTTATTCTAGCTGAGGATAGCCCTACAGGTTTGCCATTATTAATTATTGGCAATGAAGTAAGCGGCAGCACCAGTGTTTATCAAATAAGTTTTAATTAGCACAAAAATAAGCTAAATCCATCGTTACACTCGAGCAGCAATCTTGACTCAGAACACTTACTCCAAAGACCAATATCAATTGATATTGGTCTTTTTGGTTTTTTGGTTCGTATGAGACAAGACATTATTGTTGTTTTTAATAGCAAAAAGGTGATTTTATTCTGATCTAGATCATGTATTCTGTCATTGTTTGATCAAGTTAATTATTTATCTAGGAGTACTCAATGGCATACGCAGACAGTCATACTTTTTTAATGGGTGAACATGTCATTTTAGAGCCGTTAACACTCGAGCATGTGCCAGCGCTAAGTCTTGCAGCTGCTGATGGCAACTTATGGGAGCTTTGGTATACCTCGGTTCCCCATGCCAATGATATGAAAGCTTATGTTGAAAAAGCCATAGCCCAAGAACAACTTGGCGAAGCATTGGCTTTTGCCGTGCGGGACAAAACCTCAGGTGAGGTGATCGGTAGCACCCGTATCTGCCAATGGGATCAACCTAATCGTCGCTTAGAAATTGGCTACACTTGGTATGCAAAACGTGCCCAGCGCACCGGTGTTAACACCGAAACCAAATTGTTATTACTCGATTATGCGTTTTCAACCTTGGATGTCATGGCGGTGGAATTTCGCACCCATTGGCACAATCAAGCATCAAGGCAGGCAATTACGCGTCTTGGGGCTAAGCAAGATGGGGTGTTAAGAAACCATAAACTTTTGAAAGATGGCACAGTCAGAGACACAGTTGTTTACTCCATTATTGATTCAGAATGGCCAACGGTTAAGCAGCATTTAAAGCATCGTTTAGCTCATTACCAACAACAATTTAGCAATAGCATTGCGCACTCAGAAATTAATTACTAAGAAAGGATACAGTATGTTTAAAAAAGGATATCAGTTCGCCGCTGCGATCACGTTAGTTGCCACTAGCTTAAGCGTACAGGCGCAAGATAAAGCTGAAGCCGCATTTACTAATGAATTAGTCCAATGTGCCGCATATTATCAAATTAGCTCTAGCATGATTATGGGTATGAATGCGCCGCAGATGAAACCGGTTGGTGAAAGATTGAAAACATCAGCAGTTGAAGCTGAAAAATTAGCCGCGGGCTACTTAAGTGCCGAAAAGGCGGCTAAAGCGGTCACAGAAGCGAAAAACCAGCAGCTTGCCAGTTTACAAGGCCAAAGCGGCTTAGGTCCGTTAATGAATAAATACAAAGAAGTGTGTAAAAAAGCGGTGTTAGACCCTAAGGCGCGTCTCGATTACTGGGCAATGGTGACTATGTAATTTTAAGTTTGCGGCGCGCCAAGGTATTTTAAACCAAGGCGCGTTAGTTTTGTTAAAGTCTGAGCTAGTACATATAATGCAATTATCCCTCATGCAGTTAATTCTCATACCAAGCTCCAAGCCATAATCGATCGACTGAAATCGGTATTTAGTCATTTATTTTTGAGTCCATTTCCCTTTAGCTGTTTGGATAAAATGACTTTTTCTGGCTGCGGCAATGGCTTTTTGCGCGGCTCTTGCAGCGACATCTTCAGTGGATAATTTATTCTTTTTGGCAATTTTTTGATAATGTAGCTTTCGCTTACTATTTACCTCAGTTATTAATGTTTTTGCGTCGTTATCATTGACCACCAAACCAAGATAACCATTAGTTTGCTCACCAACTAATCCTTGGTCTTTAGCTTGTTGCAATGTCAACGCAGCTACATTTGAACTCAGTGTTAACCCTAGAAGTAACGTTAAAACTAAAGCCATGATTTTTGTGTTCATTATTGCCTCCTTATTGATTAAAACAGCTCATCATCTTCTAAAAGAATATCGAGCTCTTTATCGATTTTTATAATGATTTCATGCTCAATTTTTACATTAAGATTAATGACAATAGGCTTATCTGGTGGCTCAATTTTAACGGTTGGGGTACAGGCGCCTATCAGCAGTACTGATGCGGCAATAAGAAATATTCGGTAAATCGACTGAGTGTTCACAAAGGTGTCCTTTTACTTCACGGAACGTTCAATATCATTTTGCAGTTGGTTACCAATCTGCGTGCTTTTGTATAATTGAAATAGGTTCTCTTCATGAGAGTAGTTCAAATGAATAGGTCGTTCAATATCTTTGCTTTGTCCTTTTACTTGAACGGCTAATTGGGCATCGCCATTTTGTTGCATATCAAGTGTGCTTATTAGCTCGGAATACTGCAAGTGTTCTAATGCTTGCGCCACTATCTCTAAATGAGGTTGGCTTGCTTTCACTTGCTCAAGTGCTGGGTTATTAGAGACTTTGATTAAGCCGCCAGGGGCTCGGGCGGCTAAATGGCCTCCGGCAATATTAATTTTTCCATCAACTAAAGTCGCGGGTAAGACTCCGTCAAAGATCCCATCGGCATATACGCCTACTTGAGGCTGTGCTGCCAGTAAGGTTTGTAAACTAATGCCGTTAAGCATCAAATAGCCTTCTGACTTATCGTGTAATTTTAAAAAAAACTCAGGTATTAAAAACTCGCCATCCAGTAAATTGCCCCGTGCTGTTAAGTTGACGTCTGTATCACTTAAACCTGTGATTTCTTGTAACCAGTTTTTGGCAGGTATTTGCTCATTTTTACCTAATGAAATATCGGCTTTGAGATTGAGTTCATCTAAGTTTATGCCGACATAGGCGTTAGCAATGTTTAGCTCAGTTTGTTGACACAATAATCGACTTTGGCTGTAGGTTTTTGTTAATAATTGTGAGCTATGGGCTTGTTGCCAGTTAAATTGGCATTGGGCATTGATACTGCCATTATCAAAAAACATTTCGTTGTACTGCGCCTCAACATCAGAGAGTGACTGAGTAAATTTCATTTCAAATAAGGATACCCCTTGGCTTTCAACAAGGGCAAAACCAGCATCCAATTTATTATGGCCTGCAATGGATAAATCACTCGGCAGCATTTGAGTTTGCGCTAACACTCCAAGCAGAGGGGCTAAATCAGAGTCAGTGTGCCACTGACCGGCTAATGATAAAGGGTTATTATTTTTAGGTAGTTGCAGTAGGTGGTAACTCGATAGTGCTAGCTCATCAAGTTGCCAAAGCTCTTTACCTGTGAGCAGCTGGCTGTGTAACTGCAGGTTTTGTTCAAGGGTTAAGCTGTCTAATCGCAGTAGTGGATAGCGGCGCAGTTTTGATTTAGTCGGGATCAATTTATCGATGCGGATATCGTTTAATTGCCAGATTAAATCACTGCTATTGCGCTGATTTAATAATGACGTAAGTAAGCTTGGTTGGCTTTTGATGTCATTAGTTGAATTGTTACTAGCTAGATTCTTAGGCTGGTTCATACTTGAAGGTAAGAGCTTTGAGGTTAATTCATCCACGGGTAACGTCGCTGGCATAAATAACTCAATTGCTTGTTTAGCATCAACAGCAAATTGGCCTAAATATATTTCAAGCGATTCTTTGGCGTTAATCGTATCAGTTGCCGTGCTTAGATCTTGAAGATGAAACTTATCAAATCCGAATGAGAAGTCATTGAGCTTTATTTGGCTGCCGTCAATGGTTGAACTAAGCTCGCTAGCCCCTTGTTGTTGCCAGTTAAGTCCCTCAAAGGCGATAAGTTTGTTGGCAGATATTAAGCTTAAATCACTAAGCTGTAATTGAGCGTTTTGTTTGAGGCTAACTTTGGTTGTGGGGTGATTTTGACTTAGCTGATGCTCAACAGCTAATTGGCCTGTTAAGCTTGCGCCATCAATAATTAAAGTACTGTCGACATTATCTAAGTGACTTAAATCAATTGGTTTAACTTGGTTGATATCAACATTTATTGCGCTTTTTACTTGGTAGTTTTCATTAGCAATAGCGGCGCTGTTATCAGTAAAAATGAGCTGAGTAGTAAGCAGTGGATGGGCTATTTGTGCATTGAATGAAGCTATATGTAAATCATAATGGCTATTTGAGTTTGGGCTATCGTTAGCCAGTGTGATATCCATGTAAGTCGGTGAGTTAAACGCCAAAGACCAGTCAATAGTGGCGTCACCCTTAGGTAATCCTGTATTTGTCTCGGCGCTAAGCTTAGCAACTTGAGTCAGTAATGACTGTATATTGTTCTCACTTTGGTTTTTTTCGAGATTTTGGCGATCTTCGACTTTTTGATTTACGTTGGCAACGCTATCTGCACGATTACCTTGAATATCATTTAAGTAACCGCTGAGTTTTATAAGCGCCTTTGGGCTGGTGGATTGCTGCCACGAAAACGGCGCTAAAGAAATTGATACCCGCTGATTAGCATTATGTGTATCTTGTGGCTGATAATTAACCTCGAGGCTGATGGGCATTTCAGGTTTAAAGCTAATAGTACTATTAACGTTATTGTCAGCAGTTGGCGCGATTTCAATATTGCTAATTTCGTGATGACTGCTGATTGACCCACTTGGTAAATCTAATCGTGTTTGCCCTAACCAGTTGCCATTAAATTGATAATTTGCCGCTGAAATAGGCGTTATTACAGGGGCTAAAGCTTGGGATAATAGTTGTAATCCCTGCTGTTCATCTGTATTCGTGGTGGCCGTTATTCTCTGAGTCACTGACTGTTCCAGCAATTGCAGGCTTTGGAGCACTTTATTGATATCGACATCGGAATTAAGCTGCCACTCACGTGGATTTAGGCTTAGCGCAATATCAATAAACTCTTGCTGCATAAGCAACAGCTTACCTGTCAGTATTGTTGAAGTTGAAGTTGAAGTTGAAGTAGCAAAAGATGTAGCAGCGCTTTTTTTACGACTTGTTTGATTAACTGCTATGTTTTGATTTTGACCACTGGCAGCAAGGCTTAAATTATGCGCCTCGATTAACGGCTGAGTTAAGTCTTTATCATCAGCCCAGTAAATATTTATCTTAGCCAGCTCAATGAACGGCAAATGATTGATACTCAGGCCGACATCAGCGTCAGTTGTTGCTTGGTTATCTTTACCCACAAAACGGCGCTTAAGAAATGAATAACCTAAGTTAACATCAATTCTTTCTACTGTAACAGCCTCAAAATCTTGTATTGTCAGAGCCATGTTTTTTAATGCGCCATAGCCATCGACTAATCTTAGCTCGGCATTGTGTAAGCTAATTACACTATCTTCATACTCAAGGGAGATAAATTTAAAATTGAGTTTATTAACAGTATCAAAGCTAACCGCGAGATCTTTAACCTGAATATCATAAGCCGAGGTGAGGGTGTTAAGTACTTTTAAGGCGATAGGGCGAAAATTTTGTTGCAGCACAAGCAAGCCTAATGCAATGGTAAAAAAGCATAGGATAAAGAATCGTTTAACAGTAAAAAGGCGAACTGTCATTTGGGCTGAGTAGTCTTTTAAGATATTGATTGTAAGCTAGTTTATCACAGCAGTTTACTCGCTGATATCACCCTGTTAACAACAGCAGGTTAAGCTGTGCTATTAACAGGGAAATAACTGATGCAAATTATGCTTATCGCCAGCGAATGTGGGTTGTGAGGGTATGACTTTCACCTGCTTGCAAGTGAACTTCATCTTCTAATACGTTAGCCGCTTCAAGGCAAACCATAGTGAGATAGTCATTATCATTAAAGCGAGATAAACGCTGGGACTTATCAATCCACGGATTCCATAACACCGCAGACTGGCTGTTTTCACGGCTGACTTCAATATCACCAGCTGCAGTATGCAGTACCTGGGTTTGTGCTAAACCTGTATAAACTCGGTCAGTTTCACGGTCAAATAACACGTCGTCAGACTCTTGGGCAAAAGGGCCTTTGGCAAATTCTATGTATTTGGAATCTTTAAAGCCTGAGGCTTTAAGTTGATGAATATCCTCAATAGGAAAATAACTGTGCAATGCTTGGGTAAAGTTAATTGGGTAATCAGCATTGTTTTTATTCACTATGCTGACAGTTAACGTTTCAGACAGTGAAAATAATACACTTACCTCAGTATCATGTGGCCAATACTGTTGCTGCTCGGCTGAAACTTTCAAGGTAAACACTAAATCAACAATTTGATTGCGCATTTTAACGGATGCTAAAGACCATAAACTGGTGCGGGCAAAACCATGCTGCGGGAAACCTTCAATGTCACTGGCACCAAACCATGGCCAACATATTGGAATGCCGCCGCGAATACCGTTACCCGGCTGATAATCATCAGCATCAGAGACCCATAACAAAGGCGCTTTATCTTTGGGCTGGAAAAAATCTATTTGAGCCCCTTGATGAAATATACGTGCCTGACAAAGTGGGGTATTAACTTCGACAAATTCCAAACCGTTTGGGTGTTTTTTAGTGGTAACCGAACCCATAATGCGTGTTCCTTGTTGTAGATATCGTTAGAGAAATAACTAAGCTCTAGCTTACAAAGTTTTGCGACATAACTTAAGCTATTTGGGCTTTGATTTTATGGTTTTAGTGTTCGGCAAAAGCGATAAGCAATAATGCTAATGTTGCCGAGATTAAGTATTAAGTGATGCGCTTTAATATAATCCTTTAATTTAGCTGCGGCTGAAATGTAATAAGCGATTATTGGCCGGCATTGAGGTGTCGGCTTGTAAGCTTAGGCCTTGATCGCTTGCAAGTGATGTTATCCACTCTATATCTCTAATACCGCTTTGAGGGTTATTTTGCTTAAGCCACATATCAAATTGCGCATTACTGTCGCTACTAAATTGACCTTGATAATTAAACGGCCCATAAATTGCGACATTAGCATGTAAATTAAGATATTGCCCTAAGCCTTCAAAAAAGGCGACTACCATAGATTCGCTCATAATGTGAAGAGTATTGGCGCTAAATAAACCATCAATGTTTGTCGCAATTTGTGCACTTGGCCAAGCCTTGGTGACATCAAGTTCGATTGCGGCTAGTAGGTTTTCAGGACCTTCAATGTGGATGCGGCTATTAAGCTGGGCTAAGTAATCACTTTGATCGCTAGCTTGCCAGATTAAGTGAGGTAAATGTTTAGCAAAATAAACACAATGCTGACCAGTACCACTGCCGATTTCTAATACTTGTGTTGAACTTGAAAAAACCGACTTTAACTCAGTTAAAATCGGTTTTTTATTATTTTCACAAGCTTGGGAAAACGGCAGTTGAGAGAGTTCGCTTAAGATAGGTCGACCTTTTCCATTTCTAATTGCTGCAATGCGATAACTGCTTGGGTGCGGTTTCTCACCCCGAGTTTACGAAATATTGCTGTGGCATGGGCCTTAATTGTTGCTTCAGATACACCAAAGTCATAGGCGATTTGCTTATTGAGTAAGCCTTCTGCAAACATTTGCAATACCCGATATTGCTGCGGGGTTAAGTCTGAAAGCTTACTGGCCATTTGGCTTGAAGGATCATCAGAAACGGGGAGTACTTCAGTTCCTTTAGGCAGCCAAATATCTCCTTGAAGAACGCCATCAAGGGCTTCTTTAAGGGTATCCATAGATGCCGACTTAGGAATAAAGCCTGAGCTACCGTAATGAATAGCACGACTGATGGTTTGGATATCTTCGTGAGCTGAAATCACCACCACAGGAATGTCAGGGTAATGGCCACGTAAATGTATTAGCGTAGAGTACCCATGGGATCCCGGCATTTGAAGATCAAGTAAAATGAGGTCAAGCTCACTGGCTTTATCATCAAGTATATGTTGCAGCGCTTCAGCACTGTCTGCTTCAAACCAATTGGTACCTTGAAAGGCATTACTTAACGCTTGTCTTAATGCATTTCGAAATAATGGATGGTCATCGGCAATAATTATATTTAAGTTATGTAGCTTCATGGCTTTTTAATAGTCTTGTTTGCACGTGAAGAAGATTTAATGTAACAGATAAGTAAGATAAAATTCTAGGGTTTATCAAATACAAAGCGGCAAACGAACAATTTAACTCATTATTTTAGACTTTTGTCTAATAAGCTTATGGGTTAAAGGCATGATTGTACGTAAAAACAGAAAGTAACGGAGCGAAAGAGTCATTCCGTTACTTAAACCTGCTTTTTGATAAGCAACTCGCCATTGAATAGGGTCAATCACGATTTATGATGGGCAGTTTTTTATAGCAATTTGAGTTTATGGCCACACTTGAGTTGGAGCGCGCTGCTCATCAACGGCGACGAATGTAAATACCCCGCGTATGGCATGCTCACGCTTGTCTTGATACATATCTTCAAGGAATATATTCACTTCAACTTTAATTGATGTGTTACCGACGTGGATAACGCGGGCAATTAACTCAGCTAAGCTACCTGCCGGTATCGCTTTTTTAAAATCAATGCGATCAGAACTAACAGTAACTAAAGACTTACGGCAAAAACGGGTGGCCGCAATAAAGGCGGTTTCATCCATCCACGCCAATGCATCGCCACCAAAAAGGGTGTTGTGATGGTTGGTATTGGAAGGGAAAATTGCTTTAATCACTCGCGACTCTGATTGTTCGATTCGCTTAGCGACATCTTCATGAAAACTAAGCTGTGATGTGATTTCTGTTTGACTAGTGGAGGGCATATAACGACCTAATATTATGCTTTTATGTGGCGGCTTCGCCAAGGTGGCGCGATTATACGTTTAAGCGGGAATAAAGGGTAGCTGTGCGAGGGAGTAGTAGCCTTAGATTAGCAAAGTTTAATTAATAATATGCACAAGTTTCATGAGCCTCTAACTTGTTTTAGGTTAAATCAACAAGGCCAATAACACAGGTCTTTAGTAGGCTAATACTTTAGCAATGTGGTACTAACCTGCGCTGCTGGTTTTTCTGAACTGCTTGGGGCAAATATCGTTACTATATATAAACGGTCAAATTCAGATTTTTCATTAATCTCAGTGCCGGGTTCGCCGCCCAGTAAATTCACCAGTTTAGGGGTGGTATTGCTGTGTCCAACCACTAATACCTTAGCGCCACTATTAAGCTGTAATTGGCTGGCAAATTCAGCTAACTCTCTGGGATTATAGTAACTGATTTTGAGGTATTGTGAGTTAGCTGTTGGCAGCGCTGTTTGCTCTGTGCGCTGGTATTGAGTGCTATAAACGGCATCAAGCTTAATTGCTGATAAGGTATTCGCTAAAGCAAGGGCGCGATTTTTACCTTGTTCTGTTAATTGTGGATCTTCACCAGTTTGTTTTTCACCATGGCGAACCAAAAAAATGGTGCTGGTTTTATGGGACGTTGATGCGCTAGCGTTAGACATAGCAGGAGTATTATGGCTATTTACTGCGGCGTTTTTTTCATTGGCTGTGGCGAGAATTGGCGAACTTAATCCAATGAAAATTATCGATATGATGCTTAACTGAAATATAATTTTTACTGAAGGGTAGCTCATCATTTTATTATCGCTTTTCGGGGGGAGTTGTTGATTAAGTAATTAACGAGAGTCGCTTAATATTAGTCACTTAACCTTAGTCAAGTAACATGAGTCACCTTACATTAGTCAAATAACATGAGTCACTTAACTT
>NZ_JBFRKH010000038.1:36639-102682 GCF_041469265.1 Shewanella sp. 10N.286.51.B2 | reverse complement strand
TCAAACACGTTTTGGGGCATAAATGTGTTACGATCACTAACTTTATACTTCATTTAAATTGGCTCAGTTACAGCAGGCCATTACTCCAATCTAATCCATTGCCTGCCGCAGGCTTATGTGCAGATGCATCCAAGACACGCCGTGAACACATCCCTGTGGGCTCTGCGAAAACAAATAACATCCATGTTAAACGGCCAGTTAGGCATCCATGCCTCTCGCTTAGAGCGTTTCACACTGTGAAACTTCGCCATGTTTTGGTCATATTTGTTCCCTACAAATAATGACATTCCCTCCATCCTTGGCAGTCAGAAGCTGGCTGCTGCATCTACACTGGAATTATTCTCTCTTCGATTTGACTTTATTTGTTGCAATTAAAAAGCTAAAAATACCAAGAATCTAATCAGCTAAAAGACTCAATATGAATTGAGGTCATCGAGAAAAGCCGTGAGCTTGGCATGGATGCCAAGCTAGCTTTCGCGGTGCATGGATGCACCATCGGAAGCGCTAGCATTTTTGAATAAGACCGAAGCAGTCTACAAACGAAGTCAGAAGCTGGATCAATCCCCGTCGAAAATCATGCGTTTTTCAGCATTTTTCGTTGGGGTGCTGAGGGATTGTTAAGGGCTTCTTTTGTAAAATGTGTGCGCTTTCCCCCTTGACTCTGCTCTTTGCAAAAGAAGGGGCGAAGCGCCACGACGTTAATCCAAACGGAGTTTGGAAATTAAGTGAAATCCAGCGTTATAAATCTGCTGTGAACTCAGTACCGCGACGTTGATTTATTCAAAATGGCTATGGGGCATAAACGCTTTAGCAAGCTAATATCTGCCATCAAAAGTAAGTTAGAAAGTTACTATCTAGCTTGAAAGAGATCTTGCTTTAAGAAGTCTAAACAACTGCTATAGTTAAGTTTACTGACTGATATATAGGTGACATGATGAAGTTAAAATTAATGATGTTAATAAGCGCTGTGCTTTTGTTCCTTGCTAGTCCTTCCTATGCTAAGGATGGTTATCAGATATCCACCTCAACTAGCGGCACCTTTATTAAAGCGTATCCACTGGATAATAATCAAACGGTCGTGATTGCAGAAGGGCGGCTTGAACCACGATCAATTGGTACTATGAGCATTAAATTATATGCTGACTTAAATGTGGGAGATTTTATTGATGGGCTGATTATTGCCCGAGATGGCACCATATTGTCGGTGGCTATTGAGTCTGAACCGCTTCGCAAAATAACCATTACCACAGTAACTGCAGGTAGCGGTAATTATGAAAACACGCAGCTGGTTTGTATCAATAATGACAGCTTGTCATTATGCTAATAGGGCATTTACGGCCTTTATTCCTATGTTGTATTCAATGAATGAATAAATAACCAAAAAGCCACTTAAAGTGGCTTTTATTGTGTGGAGAGATAGATTTTAGCAGCCTTGTTAATTTAACAAGTCAAAGGCACACTAGCCAATAAGCCTCTAACTCATCCAGTAAAGCCCTAAGCTTGCTAAACAGGCGAGTAATACACTGGCTTCAAAAATAATTTTACTGCTTAACAGCTTGGTTTTACCTTCTTTCAAATTGGCAATCAATTCGTTTTGCTTGTACACCCGACAGGTAAGCTGTTCAGTTTGGGGATCAATAAGCAACTGCAACATGCAAGGTTTGCCATTTTGTAGCTTAATTTGGTGAGTACTACGTTGACCAAAGTTAATTTTGCTTGAAACCACTTTGTCGTTAACTAATACTCGCTCAACACCACTCCAGTCACTGGCATGCAACTCAATTTTCTCTTGATTCAGCTGATATGTAAAACTTGTCATGACCTACTCCTTGGCTGCTAAAGCTACCTTAAGATAAGCAGACAAATATGACGTTTTCCAGTTTATCAGATGAACTATTTTTGAATCTTAGACTATGTACTTGTTGAGATAAGGAAAATATTTTTTATTTCAAAAGCTGACAATACTTGTATATTCGGCGTAATACAGGGGGCCACACTTGAGATTGGCAATGATTTTAAGCTCAAGGGGCGAATAAGTGGAGAGTGATATACCTGCAATCACTAGATGCCTTTTTAAGCGGCGCTGCAGCCTAAATGACAATAATGAGATAGCAGATCTCGCCAGCTTACGATTCCAATAAGCTGTTGGTTTTTAAGTACTGGTAAACAAGTTATACCTTCAGTTAGTAATATTTGTGAGGCTTGTTCAATTGTTATCTCTGGCCCTATGGTGATCGGATGGTGTGACATTACTTGATGAACTCGTTTTTGCAGTGTATCAATGTCGCGGGTTAACTCGGCAGCTGTGCCTAAATTGGGACTTATGGCGTTAAATAAATCTTTTCGTGATAAAACACCTGCAACTTGATTATGCTCATCCTTCACCACTAAATGATGAAATGGCATATTATCAAAAATGTTTTTAGCGATAGTTATTCTGTCATCCATTTCAACAGTGACAACTCGAGGACTCATTACATGTTCAATTGTTTTCATCGCTTCCTCCCATTCCTTTATTAAGTTATATCAGACAATTGCAGCGACAACAAATATCAAATTAAGATACAGTTTATGAGGTTAAATTCAGCTACTTTGAGGTGTACAGTTCAAAGCTTTCAAAGCTTATTTCTGAGTTATCGCTGAGTTATCGCTGAGTTAACAGCTGAGTTTAAACAGGAATTGAAAGATAAATTTAAAATTGATTCAAGATGGGTATAAAGTTAATTTATTGACCTGTCAGAAGTCGGAAACAAAAAGAGCACCTTAAATAGGTGCTCTTTAGCAATTAATGTGCGTTTAAGTATTTTTACTTAATCGGCTGCTATTAAATCAACTGCGCTAACAGTTACTTTGCGCCATTGATAATGGCACGTGCCATATCATCAGCAACATCGCCTGTGGTGCGGTTTTCTGCATCAGCTTGGCTAAATATTTTTAGTAGCGTGTTGTAGATTTCTTCAACTTTTTGAGTTGATTTAGCTGCATCATAGTCACTTTCAAACGAAACATTAATGATACCGCCAGCATTAATGACATAGTCAGGGGCGTATAAAATTCCCATGTCTTTTAATGTTTCACCATGGCGTACTTCTGCTAATTGGTTATTGGCACAACCTGCAACAATCGTTGCTTTTAATAACGGGATAGTCGTGTCATTGATAGTGGCACCTAAAGCACATGGCGCATACACATCAACATCTTGAGTATAAATGTCTTGTGGAGCAACCACTGTCGCGCCAAATTCAGTCGCCACTTTATCAAGTGATGCTTGATGAATATCAGTTACGATTAATTCAGCGCCTTCTTCATGCAGGTGTTTACATAAGTAATATCCCACATGACCCACACCTTGAACTGAAATTTTAAGGCCTTTTAAGCTATCAAGACCACGTTGGTGTTTTACCGCTGCTTTAATGCCAAGGTAGGTACCTAAAGCAGTATAAGGTGAAGGATCACCACTTTTACCTTCAAGGCCTGCCATGTATGGGGTTTCTTCATGAGCAATCATGATATCGGCTGTGGTTACGCCAACATCTTCCGCTGAAAAATATTTACCGCCAAGTGTATGAATACAGCGGCCAAAAGCGCGGAATAACGCTTCACGATCTGTAGTTTTAGGATCGGCAAGGATCACTGACTTACCGCCACCCATGGTTAATCCAGCAAGTGCATTTTTATAAGTCATACCACGTGAAAGACGTAATACGTCAGTCAGTGCTTCATCATCTGAATCGTAGTTCCACATACGACACCCGCCAACTGCTGGCCCAAGGTTAGTATTGTGAATGGCAATAATTGCTTTTAAGCCACTTTCTTTGTCGTTACAAAACACGACCTGTTCGTGTTCATCAAACGAGACATGATTAAATAGAGCCACTTGTGATCTCCGCTGTGCGATTTATTAGTCGTCAACCACTGCTGATTAACGACGGCTTATGATATTTATTGCAGAACGATAGCATTTAGCGATACTCTCAACAAAGTTAGATTCATTTAATTTTGTGATCTACGTGGCAATTTTGCTTGCCACTTTACGTAAACGTAAACTTTTTAATCGTTTCGTAACATTTTGAGCTGAAAATGAGTGCAATTGTTGAATTAATGATGACAACAAATAACAATAAAATAGGAAGGTAGTATGAGTGAATCAGTGGCTGAGCCGACAACTGCGCAACAAGATCCTGAGCAATTAAGACAGGAATGGGTAAAAACACAATTTCAAAAAGCGAACCGATTTCTCGCTGAAAAAGGTGTAATACCATCAAAAGTCATTGCTGATGAAAGCCGTTATTTAGTGCCTTATTTAGCGATTTGGAAAATGGAGTCCAAGCAGCCAACTAAGCAAACATTTTGGGTGATGTCTGGTGATTTACCGTCTGATTATGTTGATGTTAAAGTTGCTGCAACTGCTCGCGATGCGATTCGTCATTTTTCAATGATGTGGCAACTTAAAGCAGAAAACCTACATAAGTCAGGGGTGACCCGAGATGAAACTCAATTGAAGTTTGCTAACTTATTAGTGTCTCGTGCTGAAAGTCTTTATAAGATGCATGGTGATGAAAAACTTTGGGCTGATCAAGCCTAGCAGCTATATTTGAAAACGCCGTAATTAGCTGTTTTCAATAAAAATAACAAAGGCACTTGATAGTGCCTTTTTTGTTGCCTAATCTGCAGTAAATAATTCACGCTATAGAAAGTGGCTTATCTACTACTTACTATTTAGATGACGCTGCATTAGGTTTTGGTTTACCTGTGCCATTGATAGCTTTTGATCTTCAAGTAACACGATTAAGTGATACATTAGATCTGAAGCTTCATTGATCAATTCTTCTTTATCATTAGTGGCTGCCGCTAGTGCTGTTTCTAAACCTTCTTCACCGACTTTTTGGGCAATTCGTTTGGTGCCACGCTCAAATAAAGATGCGGTATAACTTGATTCGGCGCTTTGGCCTTTGCGAGAAATAATCACATTGGTTAAGTTATCGATAAAGCTATGGGCATTACCATCTTCCCAGCAGCTTTCTGTGCCGGTATGACAAGTTGGGCCATTAGGGATGACTTGCACAAGCAAGCTGTCTTTATCGCAATCTTGATCGATGGCGACTAAATCTAAGGTATTGCCTGAGGTTTCACCTTTTGTCCACAAGCGCTGTTTTGAGCGACTAAAAAAGGTGACTTTGCCTGTTTCAAGGGTTTTAGCCAGTGCTGCTGGGTCCATATAACCTAGCATCAAGACTTTACCGGTAAGGTGGTTTTGCACTACAGCAGGAATTAAGTTTTGTTGTTTTTCCCAATCTAACTTACTGCCATCAAAGGTAATTTGTGTTGTCATAGTGTTCTCTGTTGTTTTGTAAGTTATAGCCTGATCGCGATCTTGTGCTGGGCTAGGTATTGTTTTAATTCATTGATATCAATAATGCCTTTATGAAACACACTCGCTGCAAGGGCGGCATCGACATTCGCTTGTTCAAACACCTCTTTGAAATGTGCCATGGTGCCAGCACCGCCGGATGCTATTAATGGTACATCACATATGGCTCTGACGATGCTCAGTTGTGTAATGTCGTAACCACCGCGCACACCATCTTGGTTCATTACATTTAAAACAATTTCACCACAGCCGCGTTTTTGGACTTCTTCAACCCAATCTTGGGTGTACCATTGGGTGTCTTTAGTGGCGGCTTCATCACCAGTAAATTGCTTTACTTTATAGCTGTTTGAGTCGGCGTCATAAAATGAATCAATGCCAATCACAATACATTGACGGCCAAACTCATCTTGAAGCCTTGATATCAAGCTAGGATCTGTAAGCGCTGGCGAGTTGATGGAGATTTTATCTGCGCCATAGGCCAGCATTTGCCGAGCTTGCTCAATGGTTTTAATGCCGCCAGCGACGCAAAACGGAATATCAATTTGCGCAGCAACCCGGCTAACCCAGGATTTATCTATGACCCGTTCATGGGCACTGGCGGTAATATCGTAAAAGACTAATTCATCGGCGCCTTCTTGGGCGTAACGCGCAGCAAGGGGCTCAATATCACCGATAATTTCATGATTACGAAATTGCACTCCTTTGACCACTTGGCCATCGCGCACATCAAGGCAAGGTACTAGGCGTTTGGCCAACATGTTATTGCCTCCTCAACGGTAAAGTTTTGAATAAGTAGTGCTTTACCTATGATAATACCATCGGCGTTACTGTCTCTCACCGCAGCGACATCATCAAGTGAGGCAATGCCACCTGATGCTTGCCAGTTGATGTCAGGGTAGGTGGTTGCTAGCTCTTGATAAAGCTCATTGTTAGCACCTTGAAGGGTACCATCACGGCTAATATCAGTGACTAAAGCATGTTTAAGGCCAACGTTTTTAAATTCACTGACTAAGGATTCAAGTGATTTCCCGCCACCAGTTTGCCAACCAGAGACTGCAACAATTTTCTCGCCTTGCTGGTTAATATTGACATCAAGTGCTAAACAAATGGCTTCGCTACCGTATTTTAGCAACCAGTTTTTAACTAATGCTGGTTCTTTAACTGCGAGAGAGCCAATAACGACTCGTTTAACTCCTAGCTCAAGCAGCTCTTTAACTTGCTGTTCGCTGCGAATACCGCCGCCAACTTGTATGTCGGTGCTCAGGCCCGCTACTAATTCACCAATGAGTGCTATTTGGCGTTTTTCAGGGTCTTTCGCACCAGTTAAATCAACAATGTGTAATAGCTTTGCGCCTTGGTCTTGGTATGACTGTAATTGTGCTAATGGGCTTAAATTAAAAGTGGTTTGCTGGGCATAGTCACCTTGGTACAAACGCACTACTTGGCCATCAATTAAATCGATTGCTGGAATGATCATGCTGGTTTCCCCATATTTAGGAAATTTTGTAATATTTTGGCGCCGACATTGGCGCTTTTTTCTGGGTGAAACTGGACCCCAAAGAAATTGTCTTTGCCAATGGCGGCGCTAAACTTTTCACCGTATTCTGATGTCGCGATGGTGTATTTATTTATCGGTGCCTTAAAGCTATGGACAAA
The DNA here is from genome assembly GCF_041469265.1 of Shewanella sp. 10N.286.51.B2. Lineage (NCBI taxonomy): Bacteria > Pseudomonadati > Pseudomonadota > Gammaproteobacteria > Alteromonadales > Shewanellaceae > Shewanella > Shewanella sp. 10N.286.51.B2. The sequence goes on along the minus strand of NZ_JBFRKH010000038.1, from coordinate 95,655 downwards.
GTACACGTAACTGCCATCTTCTATCCCTTCAAATAGCGGATGATCTGACACGCTTATTTGGTTCCAGCCCATATGAGGTAGTGGTAGTCCTTTACTATCAAGATGATCAATTTGTGTTGGGATTAAACCAAGGCAAGTAATATCATTGTCACTGCGGCCTGCTTCTGAGCGGCCACCGTGTTCGATAGACTTGTCAGCCATCATTTGCATGCCAAGACAAACACCCATAACCGGTTGCTTGAGCTGTTTAATAACCTCAGTTAAATCACGATTATTGAGGGCATCCATAGCAGCGCCAGCTGTTCCTACGCCAGGCAGTACTACTCTGGTGGCAGCTTTGATAACCTCATGATCACGTGACACGATAACGTCGGCATTTAAGCGTTCAAAGGCAAAGCGCACCGAGCTTAAATTGGCGCAGCCAGTGTCTAAAATCACAGTAGTGTCAGTATTCATACTCACTCCTTACAGGACGCCTTTACTTGATGGCAAAATATCACCTTCAACTTTCACGGCTTGACGAAGGGTGCGGCCCAGCACTTTAAATAAAGCTTCCACTTTGTGGTGATCATTGTCGCCCGTGGTGCTGATATGCAAGGTGCATCGAAGGCCATCAGCAAATGAGCGGAAGAAATGCGGTACCATTTCTGTGGCCATCTCACCGACCATTTCACGCTCAAAATCAGCATTGAATTTGATAAAAGGACGACCTGATATATCCATTAAACACTCACCACTGGCTTCATCCATAGGCAGACTGAAACCAAAACGGGCTATACCACGCTTATCACCTAATGCTTGGCGCAGTGCATCGCCAATGGCAAGGGCGGTGTCTTCTACGCTGTGGTGATCATCAATTTCTAAATCGCCATCAACAGTGACGTCCATTTTGAAATTACCGTGGGTTTGTATTTGATCAAGCATGTGGTCAAAAAAGCCAATGCCGGTGTTGATAACGCCTTTACTGGTGTCATCTAGGTTCACATTGACTCTAATGTCAGTTTCTTTGGTGGTTCTAACCACTTCTGATGTGCGGCCTTTATTGAGCAGTGCATCGGTAATAGCTAACCAATCTAAGCCATCGCGCTGATATTGAAAGCTGGCAATACCCATGGCATTAGCCAGTTCAATATCTGTGTGGCGATCGCCAATAACAGCAGAGGTCGTAAAGTCCACTTTACCTTGGGTTAAGTAATCTTTGACTAAGCCAAGCTTGGGTTTACGACAACTGCAATTGTCAGCATCAAAATGAGGACAGATAACCACATCATCAAATATCACCCCTTGGCTCGAAAAAATGTCCATCATCATGTTATGTGGTGCATCAAAATCAGCTTGTGGAAATGAGTCTGTGCCTAAACCATCTTGATTAGACACCATGACTAAGCGATAGCCCGCTTTTTGTAGCTTAAGCAGAGAAGGGATAACCTGTGGCTCAAACACCAATTTGTCTAAACGATCGAGCTGTTTATCTACTGCTGGTTCTTCAACTAAAGTACCGTCTCGGTCGATAAAGAGTATTTTCTGTTTCATCTTACTTCCTTCAATTTTTATCATTCTGTTTCGCAGGACGTTAACGTCTTAATTTAATGCGTTATGAGTAGCTATTTATCCAGCGATTATATTTTTAATAGGGGTTGAGCGTTTTTTGTATTTAGTTTAAGAGTGAGTTTTTAGCGTTCTGAACATAGTGATTAATCTATCGGTATCGGCTGGTGAGCTAAAACTAAAACGAATACGCGAAGCAAGTCTGTTGTCTTTGTAGGCTCTTGCGACAATGCCCGCTTGTTTTAGTGCGACGGCGACCCGTTCTACATCCTCAAATTCCGCTAAGATGAAATTGCCATTGGCAGGTAATACCTTGGCGCCAAACTCAGTTAAGGTTGCGGATAATCTATTACCTTGCACTTTTAGTGCTTCAACCTGTTGTTGCATCAAGGAGATACCATTTGCGGATAAGGCTTTTTCTGCCACTTGTTGAACAGGTAAAGGCACCGGATAGGGCGCGATGACTCGCATGATTAAATCAATGATGTCGGTATTTGCCATTAAGAACCCACAACGTGCGCCAGCCAGTGCAAAGGCTTTTGATAATGTTCTTAACACCACTAAATTAGGGTACTTAGGGAGCAGGTCTGCAACAGAATATTGGGCTGAAAATTCAATGTAGGCTTCGTCAATCACCACAATGGCATTAGGCATAGCAGCAATAGCGGCTTCAATGGTGTCTTTATCCATGATGGTGCCAGTGGGGTTATTCGGATTACAAATAAACACCAGTTTGGCATTCTCGACTTGCTGGGCAAAAGCATCAGGTAACTGATAATCTTTGGTCAGCGATAAGTTGGTGATGCCAATATTGAATGTTTTAGCACTGATGGCATACATGCCATAAGTGGGGCCAAAGCACGCAATACTATCAACCGCAGGAACACAAAATGCTCTTATTAATAATTCGATAGCTTCATCAGCCCCGCGGCAAGTGACAATTTTATCTGCGCTCACTTTTGAGTATTCAGCATAAGCATTAATCAAACTTGCTGGCTGGCATTCAGGGTAACGGTTGAGCTTATCAAGTTCATTATTGTTAAATGGCGACTCGTTAGCGTTTATCCATACATCACCTTGACCGCCAATACGCCTTGCACTTTCGTAAGGCGTTAACTCAAGCAGTTCTGGTCGTGCAAGTCTGGCTGCTATTGGCGTATTCATCGAATCAGTCATCATCCTAATCTCACTTCACTTTTATTTCACAGGCTGTTTAAACGTATGGCAACGGCTTGCTTATGGGCATCGAGTAATTCATTTTCAGCCAATACCATCACTGTCTCACCCAAGCTTTGTAATCCTTGGGCGCTCAGTTCTTGTACGGTAAAGCGGCGGCTAAAATCTGCAAGGGATAAGCTTGATACAGAGCGGCTATAACCGTATGTCGGCAGTACATGGTTAGTGCCGCTAGCATAATCACCAACAGATTCAGGGGTATAAGCACCCAGAAACACGCTACCTGCGCCGCGAACTTGTTTTAGAACTGCACGTGGGTTGTTGGTTTGAATGATTAAATGCTCCGGCCCATATAAATTAGACACTAAAGCCGCTTGCTCAATATCATTCACAATAATACTGCGACTACAGCTCAGTGCTTGAGCGGCTATATCACTGCGCGATAAGGTCTTTAATTGAGACTCAAGCGCCATATTAACTTTTTCAGCTAACGCCATAGACTCAGTAACTAACATAACTTGTGAATCAGGGCCGTGTTCAGCTTGTGATAATAAATCTGCCGCAACAAACGCAGGCTCAGCGTCTTTGTCGGCAATCACTAATACCTCTGATGGACCTGCTGGCATATCAATAGATACACTGCAGCGACCATCTTGGGATACTAAACGTTTTGCTTCAGTCACAAAGCGATTACCAGGGCCGAAGATTTTGTCTACTTGAGGAATACTTTCAGTGCCAAAGGCGAGGGCGGCAATTGCTTGTGCGCCGCCAACTTGATATATCTCAGTAATGCCGCATACTTTTGCTGCGTAAACAATGGCATCATTAATTGGTGGCGGGCTAACTAAAACCCGTTGTTGGCATCCAGCAATTTTTGCCGGCAGCGCTAGCATCATTACAGTGGAAATCAACGGCGCACTGCCGCCTGGAATATACAAACCCACATTTTCAATAGCTTCAGAGCGAAGCTCGCAGCGGATCCCTGGCTGAGTTTCAACATCAATAGGGCTAAAGGTTTGTGCCTGATGAAAGCGTTCAATATTTTCTGAGGCCACGGCAATGGCTTGCTTCACCTCATCAGATACGCGGGCGCAGGCGGCATTAACTTGCTGCTCAGTTAACCCTAAGGTGTCGACTTCAACGCCATCAAACTTTTGATTAAAGAGCGTTAACGCTTGATCGCCGTCTTTAACCACAGCATTAATTATGTCGCGCACGGTTTGCTCAACACTATAATCACCAATTAATGGCGAGCGAGCTAAGGCTTGTTGCTGCGCCTTAGCATCAAGCTTGGTCCATTGAAGAATTTGCATTTGCTGCTTCACATTTGCCATAAAGGCTACCCCGCCATTTTTTCAATTGGCATAACTAGAATTGAACTTGCCCCTAAGGCGGTTAATTCTTCCATCGTGTCCCAGAATAAATCTTCAGTGCTGACAGCGTGAACAGCAACTCGATTGCTATCATCGTTTAATGGCAGCACAGTTGGGTTTTCAGCGCCCGGTAATAAAGCCACAATTTGATCTAATGTTTCAGTTGGCGCGTGTAGCAGGATATATTTACTTTCGCGAGCGCGAACCACACCATTCATGCGTGATAATATTTTATCGATAAGTGCTTGTTTAGCAGGCACTTGCTCTTGTGCTGATTGGATAATACAAGCCATTGAACGGTAGATAACGTCAGTTTCGTATAAGCCGTTGGCTTCAAGGGTGGCACCAGTTGAAACCAAGTCACAGATCCCGTCAGAAAGGCCTGCACGTGGTGCGACTTCAACTGAACCTTTAAGCATACAGTCACTGTAATTAATGCCTTTTTCTTGCATATAACGACGTAGCAGGTTGGGATAAGAAGTGGCAATACGTAAACCTTCTAAAGAAGTGGCATCTTGGTAGCTAAATTCATTAGGCACCGCCAGTGATAAACGACAAGCACCAAAATCAAGTTCGCGTAATTTAACGCAATCTGATGGTTTACCCAGTGATTGACGCTCTATTTGTTCTTCTTCTAGAACATTCTCGCCAATAATCCCTAAATCAACCACACCATCCATAACTAGACCCGGAATATCATCATCACGTACCCGCAATAAATCGATTGGCATGTTGTCAGCGTGCACAATCAAGCGCTGCTCATTAACATTGAATTTAACGCCACAGCTTTTTAATAGCTTTTGAGACTCTTTTGAAAGTCGGCCAGATTTTTGGATTGCGATACGTAGTCTGTTATTTTCGCTCATAATGAAGCCTCTAATAAAATTGATATAAAAAACAAATATTTAAAACCTAAAACTAAAAAACCCCTGAAATTTCTTTCAGGGGTTTGGGTATTTTGTCCACCGCCTGAAGGAAATAGTCCTTCGGCAGTTAGCATCCGAAGGCTACCGCATATGGTGATGATGATGATTTGTATTGATTCGGATGAACATAATAAATTCTCTTTAAATTAACGTATGTAATTTTTTTACAACCTATTTTGCGACAGACTGTAATTTGTGTACAAACACGTTAACCGCTTTTAAGTTTGTTTGCAATACAGAATAAACACATATTTTGTATTTTTTTGAAATAAAAAATATATCTTATATCAGGCTGATGATTACATGGTTTTTAGGCGTTTATTTGTCCAGTTTGTATATACAAGTTAATGATAAACATTAGTTTATGTAAAGTTAAGGATTTTATCGATATTTAAAAAGGGCTGTAAAATAGTGAGCCTAGATTACTGTTCGAATAGCAACTTTAAATTGATAAATTGATAGGCAAAGATTGTTACCCAAGCGATTAAAATAGATAATAAGCCACATATAAGTTGCTTACTATCAATGCTGAAAGAGTCAAATGTGACCACTCGATTACAAAAAGAAGTACAACTGGCTTTTTCGCCAACTGGCGCATTAGCGAGAGGGATCCATTCCTATCGCCCAAGACAAAGCCAATACGATATGGCGCTGGCGGTGAGCGATGCTATAGATCAAAAGCATAATGTGATCCTTGAGGCTGGTACTGGGGTGGGTAAAACATACGCCTATCTGATCCCGGCGTTATTAAGTGGCAAACAAATTATCATCAGCACTGGCAGTAAAAACCTTCAAGAGCAGTTATTTTTTAAAGACTTACCTTTATTACTGAAGATGTTTTCAGTAGCGCCCAAAACCGCCTTATTAAAAGGCCGTAGTAATTACTTATGCCAATTAAAATTGGACAAAAACTTACAACATATTAGCCAGATGCCACCGAAAGTGGTTGATGAACTCATTAAAATTAATCAATGGGCCAGTGTGACCAAAGATGGTGATATTGGTAACTTGACCGCTGTGGCTGAAAACTCAGCCACCATTGCCACAGTAACCAGCACCAAAGAAACTTGTACCGGTAAACGTTGCAGTTTTTATGATGATTGTTTCAATCGTAAAGCCAAAATAAAAGCACAAGATGCCAAAGTTGTGGTGGTGAATCATCACTTGTTTTTTGCCGATCGTTTATTAAAAGACACTGGCTTTGCCGAGTTATTGCCCGATGCTGATGTGGTCGTTTTTGATGAGGCACATTTGGTGCCTGATGTTTGTATTAATTATTTCGGCCAACAAATTCCAACCAGAGAGCTAGACAGATTACTTCATCGTATCATTGAGGTCTATCGCAACGAGCTGCGCGATACCATTCAGCTTGAGCAATTAAGTCAACGTTGTTTAATCAAATTGGCTTCGTGGCAAAATGATTTGATTGATGCTGATGTTTCTGACTGGCGACAGGTTATTTCCAATAAATCACTTGCGAGTTCATCTTGGGAATTGTTGAAAGAATTCAATTTATTAACACAGGTTATTACCGAACACGTCGGACGAAGTGAATCTTTAGATGACATTGTAGTGAAGTTATCGACACTGGTGGCTAATCTTTATAGTTACTTTGAATGCAATGACAGTAATGCAGCTTATAGTGTTGAGCCCAGCGGGCAGCATACTATGCTACGGATCTCGCCGATTAATATTGCTAAACAATGTCAGCAATTATTTGATAAGCAAACCCAGTGGATCTTTACCTCGGCGACCTTGCAGGTTAATCGCCAGTTAACGCATTTTGCCGATGAAATGGGTTTATCGAAAGCCAAGCAAATGATTTTAGATAGCCCATTTGATTACCCCAATCAAGCGATGTTTTGCGTGCCGCGCCATTTAGCGAAATCAGGCCAGTCTGCAGCTAATGTTAATCAGCTGGTGGATGTTTGTATTCAAGCCATTAATGCGGCCCAAGGGCGAACGTTTATTTTATTTACCAGTCACCAGATGTTGCAGCAAGTGGCTATCGCATTACAAAGGCGAGTGCAATACCCCTTGTTAGTGCAAGGCTCGGCCAGTAAACAAAGTCTGTTAAACAAGTTCAGGCAACTCGGTAATGGGGTATTACTTGGCACCAGCAGTTTTTGGGAAGGTGTCGATGTAAGAGGGCGGCTACTTAGCTGTGTGATTATTGATAAGCTGCCGTTTGTTTCACCTGATGATACCTTGTACCGCGCCCGTGCAGCTAATGCTGAACGCAATAATAAAGATCCCTTTGCCAGTATATCTTTGCCCCAAGCGGTGATCAGTTTAAAGCAGGGTGTAGGACGGTTAATTCGAGATGAGAAAGATCGCGGGGTGTTAATATTGTGCGACAATCGCATCGTAAACAAAGCTTATGGTGAAGCTTTTATTAACTCGTTACCGCCAATGCATCGCACCCGAGATTTAGATAAAGCGTTAAGCTTTTTAAAAAGCATCCCATAAGTTATTATACTGTAGTTGATGATTTAGCTGACTCAGTGCCGATACAATGCCTTGCAGGCTTTAGGTTATTTAGCTAAATCACCATACTCAGCATTAGTTAGCCCAGCATTTTTTCCATAGTTAATGGTAAGGTAAACACGTTTTTACATGACTCAACTTCATACAGATTTAACGATTCTCGCATTAGATACTTGCACTGAATCTTGTTCAGCGGCTTTGTTACATGACAACAAACAGTATAATCGCGTGTTTGATGCACCAAGAGAGCATAGCCAACGTATATTACCTATGGTTGATGAGGTGCTAACCGAAGCCGGCATTAAAATTTCAAATGTAAATTTAATAGCCTATGGTCGTGGACCTGGCAGCTTTACCGGTATTCGTATTTGTACCAGTATGACTCAAGGCCTCGCGCTTGGTCATGATATTCCCGTGATTGGAGTATCAACCTTGGCTGCAATGGCGCAAATGGCCATCGAAACCGAACAAGCTGAACAGATATTTTGTGCCATTGATGCCCGTATGAGTGAAATTTATTGGGGACAATTTATTAATGTCGACGGCATTGCAACGCTAGTGGGGGCTGAGCATGTTTCTAGCCCTGATTCAGTTGACGTTATTTTAGATAAGCAAAAGCCAATGCATATTTGTGGCACTGGTTTTGTAGCCTATCCAGATTTATTAAATGATGTAGCGAAAAAACAGGCGACCCAGATAACATTACCCGACGCATCAGCTATGATTAAGTTAGCTATAAAAGCTCATGAGCAAGGACTTGCGACCTCTGTGGATGAACTTGCACCTGTGTATTTACGTGACAAAGTCACCTGGAAAAAATTACCTGGTCGTGAATAAATAACACCATGAGTTTACAGCAGTGATAGGGAGCTATTGTCAGCTATCACTGATGTAACAGATAAGGCCGATTGGGTTGCCATTGTCAAATGCGCCATAATGGCTTTTTATAATAGGAGTGATAACAATGAATGCTTTTTTACATACTTCAGTTCAGCCTTTATCCTCCTATAATCCCAGCAATATTAATGGGCATAAAAACGTTTCAGCTATCTCAACTAACGCTGTTGTTAAGCTTTCTGCATTACAAAATCAAACTCAACTAACTAATCAAACAGATACGCTTGATGCCGTTAAAGATGACAGCAAACAGTTACCGGCGCTAACTAGCGCAGAATTTGATTCCAAGCTTGATGCTAAATTGCAATACGACAATGACATGGCGTCAGCGACAAGAGATAAGCCATTCAAAGACCATTGTCAGACATTGGCCAGTGCTGGTGCGATACAAGAATATTTAATAAACCAACATTCTGCGCAACGAGAACATATTCAACAAATGGTAGGAATAGATTTATATGCATGATGCGCGACCTAACAAGTTATCCGCTATCCCTTCAAAAGGTCGCTTTTTTCTCGAACTATTATTTGCCTTTTTAATTACCAAACTGCCTTTCATTAGTATTCCATTCAAATGGTTTGAAAGTTATTTCCATGAAATATCTCATGGCATAGCAGCCATCTTATCTGGCGGCATAGTCACTAAAATCCAGTTGTTTCCCAATGGTGCAGGCCTTTGTTTTACTCAAGGCGGTTTTGCGCCATTGATTACTTTTTCTGGCTACCCCGGTGCTGCCTTGTGGGGCTATATGATTTTCTTGCTAGCCACTTGGCGTGCAGGGATCCGCTTTACCTTAGGCATTTTAGGAATAACCGTTATTGGTTCATTAATCCTGTGGGCACGGGATCTACTCACCATCGGCATATTAATTTCACTTGCGGTGGTATTCTTATTACCTCTTAAATTTGATCATAATGCTTTACTTAATAGCCTATTAAGGGTCATGGGATTGATGATTGTCTTAAATGCCATGGCGAGCCCTACGGTACTATTTCGAGTCGTAGGCCAAGGGGATGCAGCTAAACTGTCGCAACTGACTTGGATTCCTGCATGGTTTTGGGTGATTATGTGGCTGATATTCAGTTGTTTTATGTTATGGATGTGTTGGAAAAGAGTTGACGACAAAAAGCTGCAAATCGGCTAAAGTGATCGACTTAGCAACCTTTGCCGTACCAGTTGCTGATATTTTCGAGACAATTTCTTCAGGGAGAAGACAATGAAACGTACGTTATTATTATCTACCGCTATTGGGCTTAGCGTTTTAGGCTTGTCTGCTGTCACTAACACAGCAATAGCTCATAACCATGGCATGGCTGAAAATACACAGGCTGTTAAGGTTAACCCGCAACTGGCTGCAGCCGTCGCCAGTGATTTCAGAACCGAGAAAAGTAGCGCACGGGATAAATACCGTAACCCATCAGAAACTTTAACATTTTTAGGTATTCAACCTGATGATACCGTGATTGAATTATGGCCTGGCGGTGGCTGGTATGCGCAAATTTTAGCACCATACCTAGCTGATAAAGGCCAGTATATTGGTGCGATTTTTGAGACCAACCCAAAAGAAGACACTAAAAGAACCCAGTATTACGCTAAAGCCGGTAAAAAGTTTGAAGCTTGGCTTGCTGAAAACAAAGCGGTATTAGGCAATGCTTCAACAGTTACATTCCAGCCGCCAGCATCATTAGCTTTAGGGGATGATAACAGTGTTGATTATGTACTGACTTTCAGAAACCTACATAATTGGGCTGGGCAAGCGCAATTAGAAAATGCCTTCACTGCATCTTATAAAGTGTTAAAAGAGGGTGGTGTGTTTGGTGTAGTAGAACACAGATCAAACCCTGGAATGTCATTTGAAAGCGGTTATATGGATCAAGCTGAAATGATTACTCTAGCTGAAAAAGTGGGTTTCACGCTAGCGGCAACATCTGAAATTAATGCTAACCCTAAAGACACCAAAGATTATGAGAAAGGGGTTTGGACTTTACCACCGCGTTTAGCATTAAAAGAGCAAGATAAAGACAAGTATCTTGCTATTGGTGAAAGCGATCGCATGACGCTAAAATTCATCAAAAAAGCTAAGTAATCTTAAGTTAGACATTCAGATAAAAAGAGTCAATTACGTGCTTATGAATGAGTCAATTGAACAATCGCTGCCAGTTGAAGAAGTCGATTTTCAATTGGCTCATATTCGTTTAAGCGCCAAACGCTATGGCTGTAAAAATAAGCCTATTTTATTGGCTTTACATGGCTGGTTAGATAATGCTGATAGCTTTGAACCTTTAGCTAAAGCGTTACATACTCAGGGTATATTAAGCCAATTTCAACTACTCGCTATTGATTGGCCAGGTCACGGTAATTCACAACATAGACCTGGTAGTTATCCACTTCATTGGCTTGATTATATTTATGACTTGGATGAATTAATCAATCAAATAAGCCCTTCATCCCCCCTCAACATCATTGGACACTCTTTAGGTGGTATTATTGCTGCGGCTTATAATGCTTGCTTTGCACACAAAGTCGATAAGCTCATTTTGATTGAAGCATTAGCACCGTTATATGAAAAGCCAACCCATGCCCAAAAGCGGTTGATTAATAGCTTTCAACAGCATAATCGTTTTAATGGCGCTAAATCATCGATGGCAAACATAGCAATAGTTAAGCAAAGCTTTACCCTCGACAGGGCGGTTAATGCCCGTCATCAGTTAACTGGCCTTGATAAAGTATGGTGTGAGTTAATCATTAAACGTAATGTTGAAATTAAACATCAGCAATTATGTTGGAAAAGTGATCCCCGCCTTAAGCTAGACTCACCTTATCGTTTAACCTTTGAACAGGTTGACGCATTAATGAGCATGAGCGATACCCAGTGTTTATTAATATTAGGCGAGCAGGGCTTTAAGCAGTTAAAATTAGCTTTACCTCAAGCATTATCATGGTTTAGTCGCCTATCCCATATACAAATTGAAGGTGATCACCACCTACATATGGGTAGTGCAAAGCTTGTGTCCGATAAAATTAGAACTTTTATTCTAAGTTAGTATCTTGTTGTGGTGAAATCACTAGGATTTTTATTTCATTTATGTGATTATGGTCCGAATTTAAACGGCCGTATGATTTTATGGCTAAACAATAAAAATTAACGCAAACAACTTTGCTGCGACTAACAATAATAAAATTTTACGCTAGTTTTAAAGAGCAGTGATTTTTAGACCTTGCCAATATTGAAGGGCTCCTTCATAGCAATGGGCTAATTAAATAGGAGAAAATTGTGGACCATCCTTGGATTAATAATTTACCAGAAAATGTACCAGCAGAAATTGACTCTGAACAATTTACCTCTTTGGTAGACATGTTTGAAACAGCAGTGTCTAAATATGCTGATCAGCCTGCTTTTATCAACATGGGGGCGACATTAACCTATCGTAAGTTAGAAGAAAGAAGTCGTGCATTTGCTGCCTATTTACAAAACGAACTCAAGCTTGAAAAAGGCGATAGAGTCGCGTTAATGATGCCAAACCTGTTGCAATACCCTATTGCACTGTTTGGTATTTTACGTGCAGGGATGGTAGTGGTAAACGTCAATCCACTTTATACCCCAAGAGAACTTAAACATCAGTTAGTCGACTCTGGCGCTAAGGCTATTGTGGTGGTATCTAATTTTGCCCGCACCCTTGAAGAAGTCGTTGCAGAAACACCGGTAGAATCTGTGATTATCACCGGGCTTGGTGATCAGCTTAGTGCACCTAAACGCACCCTAGTTAACTTTATTGTTAAATATATCAAAAAGATGGTGCCTAAATATGATTTGCCACATGCATTATCTTTCAGACAGTCGCTTACCAAAGGTCGCCGTTTACAATATATCAAGCCTGAGATAACCACTGATGACTTATCATTTTTACAGTACACCGGTGGTACCACAGGTGTTTCTAAAGGCGCAATGCTAACTCACGGCAATGTGGTCAGTAATGTCTTGCAAGCTAATGGTGCCTATTCGCCAGCCTTAAAAAATGGCTCAGAGTTTGTGGTTACCGCTTTACCGCTTTATCACATATTTGCATTAACTGTTAATTGCCTATTGTTTTTACACAAGGGCAGTAAAAACTTACTTATTACTAACCCAAGAGATTTGCCAGCATTTATTGGTGAACTTAAGAAATATCCATTCACAGCCTTAACTGGGGTTAATACCTTATTTAATGCCTTAGTGAATAACGAAGATTTTAAAAATTTAGATTTTAGCCGCTTAAAGTTCTCAATTGGCGGTGGCATGGCGGTACAAAAAGCGGTGGCTGATAAATGGCAGGCCATTACCAAAACGCGACTGTTAGAAGGTTATGGTTTAACCGAGGCATCACCACTAGTGACCTGTTGTCCTTATAACCTCGAAGGTTACAATGGCTCAATTGGTTTTCCTGCTCCTTCGACTTTCATTCAAGTCCGAGATGATGACGGTAAGGTATTAGCCCAAGGTGAAACAGGTGAGTTATTTGCTAAAGGCCCTCAGGTAATGAAAGGCTACTGGCAACGCCCAGAAGAAACTGCCAAAGTGATTGATAAAGATGGTTGGTTAGCCACGGGTGATATTGGTTACATGGATGAGCAAGGCTTCTTTTTTATTGTTGACCGTAAAAAAGACATGATTTTAGTTTCTGGCTTTAATGTTTTCCCTAACGAAGTGGAAGACGTGGTGGCATTGCACCCAAAAGTGGTTGAAGTTGCTGCTGTTGGTGTTCCAAATGATGCAAGCGGGGAATTAGTTAAGATTTTTGTCGTTGCAAAAGATAACACTGTGACTGAACGCGATCTCATTAAGCATTGTCGCCAACATTTAACAGGATATAAGGTACCAAAACTGGTAGAATTCAGAGATGAGTTACCCAAATCCAATGTAGGTAAGATTTTACGACGAGAACTTCGAGACGAAGTTAAATCAGCGTAAAGTAAAGCCGGCAATAGCCGGCTTTTTATTAGCTTTATATTGGTTAAAAAGATAAAATTGGAGCGTATTTTGTTATCGTTTGAATATATCAGCGACCCAGAAAGTTTAGCGAAATTAGTAGCACAGTATCAGCAAAGTGAATTACTTGTGCTTGATACCGAATTTGTTAGAACACGAACTTATTACGCAAAGTTAGGGCTTATTCAAGCCTATGATGGTAAGACGCTAGCGTTGATTGATCCCGTTGCCTTAGCTGATTTATCAGCATTTTGGCAGTTATTGTCAGATACGAAGATCACTAAACTTGTTCATTCATGCAGTGAAGACTTAGAAGTGTTCGCGCGCTATGGTCAATGTCAGCCAAGTCCCTTATTTGATAGTCAAATTGCAGCGACCTTTACAGGCCTAGGGCATGGTTTAGGTTACGCGAAACTGGTTAATACCTTTTTAGATATCGAAATAGATAAAGGTGAATCACGCACCGACTGGATGAAACGTCCACTGACTGATGCACAACTGCAATACGCTGCAAATGATGTGTTTTACCTTTACAAGCTTTACCCGCAATTGTTAGCGAAAATACAACAATCTAACCGTATGGATTGGCTACTTGAAGAAGGTGAGCGCATGACAGAAGGGCGTTTAACTCCGCCTGATGAAGAGCTTGCTTATTTAAAAGTGAAAAATGCGTTTCAACTATTTCCACAGCAGCTCGCTTACTTAAAAGTATTAGCTACTTGGCGCTTACAAAAAGCGTTGAAAAAAGACTCAGCCCTTGGGTTTATCATTAAAGATCATGCCTTAATTGCATTAGCTAAAAAACAACCTAAGACAGTGATTGAGCTTAATCAGCTAAATGATCTAACAGAGCATGAAAAACGCTTTCACGGTAAAGAACTGATTAAAGTGTTACAAACTGCTGACTTAAACAATCTGCCTGAAGCAGTAGATGTAATCGCTCTGAAAAATGGTTACAAAGCCTCATTTAAAGAAGTGAAAAATATTCTTATTCAGGTGGCTGAGCAACATGACGTTGCTATTGAGTTTATCGGTTCTAAACGTTTAATTCATGAGTTTTTAATGTGGTTGTACAATAAGCAACCTGCAGAAAAACCATTGTTATTAAAAGGCTGGCGCGCCAAGCTAGTAAAAGATGCCCTAGTTGCAATCAAGTTTAGCTAAATAGACACATCAAGTGTAAAAATTGCTGCTACAAAAAAGCCAAGAGTAAACTCTTGGCTTTTCTTTACGCTCTGTGACTAGAGAGTATTTTTTACAAGCTCAGGCACAAACTCAGGCTTATTTACCTTCAGGTAAGGTCACATTTAGTTCTAATACAGATAGGTTTTCATCATTTTGTTCTAATTGAACCGATACCTGATCTTCAGAGATATGTACATATTTTCTAATGACTTCAAGGATCTCTTGTTTCATTTTCGGAAAATAATCTGGCGCGTCACGTTCACCACGTTGGTGCGCAACAATAATTTGTAAACGCTCTTTAGCTGTGACCGCTGTGTTGGTTTTTTTGTTACTTTTAAAGTAGTCGAGTATAGACATAGTTAGCTACCAAATATCCTTTTTAGGAATCCTTTTTTCTCTTCTGTCAGAAATCTAAATGGTACTTCTTCACCAAGTAAACGTTGTACAGTATCAGCATAAGCAAGACCTGCATCACTTTCGTCATCGATAATTACTGGCACACCAGAGTTTGAAGCTTTTAGCACTGCTTGTGACTCAGGAATGACCCCAAGTAATTTAATTGCCAAAATCTCATTCACATCTTCAACACTGAGCATTTCACCTGTTTTAACTCTAGCAGGAGAATAACGTGTTAGTAATAGAAACTCTTGAATAGGTTCTAAATTTTGTTCAGCTCGACGTGAACGGCTTTGCAACATTCCCAAAATACGGTCAGAATCTCGTACTGAACTGACTTCTGGGTTGGTGGTAACAATAGCAATATCAGCAAAATACAATGCCATCATTGCGCCTTGCTCGATTCCTGCCGGTGAGTCACAAACAATATAATCGAAATCTTTGCTTAGCTCTTCTAATACACCGCCAACGCCTTCTTTAGTCAGGGCATCTTTATCACGTGTTTGTGACGCGGGTAAAATAAACAGTTTGTCACAACGCTTATCTTTGATTAATGCTTGATTAAGATTGGCTTCACCATTGATAACATTGACAAAGTCGTAAACGACTCGTCGCTCACAACCCATAATTAAATCGAGGTTTCGTAAACCGATATCAAAATCAATGACGACTGTTTTCTTTCCTTTCAAGGCTAAGCCAGTCGCTATTGCTGCGCTTGAGGTTGTTTTACCAACACCGCCTTTTCCTGATGTGACAACAATAATCTGTGCCATGTTGTTATATATCCTTTTAAGTTGCCACTTACTGTGGCAATGATTCAACCATGAGTGTTTCGCCATTTAAGCGAATGCAGCCGCGTTGGTCACTGCAGTTTTGTTGCAAATGCTCAGCTAACCAATACTGCCCAGCAATAGAAACGAGTTCGGGGTCTAATGCATTGGCAATAATAATACTATTAACATCGCCAGACGCCCCGGCCATTGCTTTGCCACGTAATGCACCGTATATATGAATGCTACCATCTGCAATGACTTCTGCGCCATTGCCAACCGCACCAAAAATGACTAAATCAGCATTTTTTGCGTAAATTTGTTGTCCTGAACGGATATTTTGCTTAACTATTTTGGTTTCTTTTAATGGCGCAGGCATACTTTTAGCTTGTTTGCCTGATTTAACCACTGCAAGGCCTAATAGTTTGGCTTGGCTACTAATGCTTTCATTTGCTGATGTTACACCCACTATAATGAGTTGGTTATCAGTAAGAAGTTGTTTTAATGCGGCTAAATTAATGTTTTCTTGCTCAATTGCACTTAAATTTAAGATTAACGGTGCACCAATAAAAAACTGTGGCGCTTGGGATAATTTACTTTCTAAGTCAGCTGCAATAGCGTTGAAATCATGGGTGTTGATATGGAGTACTGAAAGCGTGAAAGAGGTAGCTTTTAACTCGAGACTTTGTGTGGCCATCCAGGCTTTACTCTCCAAAAAATGTCAGTCTAAGAACTGAATTACAATTAATTTAATCATTGTCCATGTTATAGTGTGCGTTGTTTACTATCAAGCAAGAAACAGAGGAATTTAACCCCAAGATGATTTGTACTGTATATAAAAGTAGTCGAAAAGTTGATACCTATTTATTTGTCGAGAAGCGTGACAATTTCGATGCCGTTCCTGAGGCTTTAATGAAAATGTTTGGCGTCCCCAAACTGGTGATGATGGTGCCTTTATTAAAAAGAACTGAACTTGCCATGGCCGACATTGAAAAAGTAAAAGCTGAGCTTGCTGACAAAGGCTACTATTTACAAATACCGCCCCCTGTTGTTAATTTACTGGCAGAGCATCGTAGAAGTTTAGGTTTAAATGACTAGCGATATTTTTTAAAATAGTTATAGTTTGTTTATGATATAATTATATATTTTACTATTCCGGTGCCTGCTAAAACGTGTTAACGTTTAGTTAATAAAAATAAGAATAGCAATGCTGAGTTAATTTAGGACAATTTATGATTTGGAAGATCATTTCATCTGTAATAGTTTATTTATTGGCTGTGAATTTGGTTTTTGCGCAGCAAGATATTAGTTTTGATGATTATTTAGACTCACTTAAAGATAAAGCTATCGCTGCGGGTATTTCCTCAAACACGATCGATGAACATTTCTCAAAAATCAAAGTGTTTAAAAGAGCCACAGTAAAGGGCTCTGAAACCAGTTTGAATCTAGAAAGTTACATACCTAAAAATGTACCTGAAATAACCGTCGTTACCGCAAGAGCTATGCTCAAAGAGCAACAAGACGCTATCGTTGCTATTGGCGATCGTTATGGTGTTCAGCCACGTTTTTTAGTTGCGCTATGGGGATTAACCTCAGAGTTTGGTGAGCAACAAGGTAATTTTCCGATTTTATCTGTCACCGCATCCAATGCTTATTCTGGCAATCGTGAGCAATTTTACATTGATGAATTTATTGCTGCTTTACGCATCATTGAATCTAATGATGTTCAATACGAGCAATTAATCGGTTCATCAACTGGCGCTATGGGCCACCTACAATTAATGCCGTCACAGTACTTAGCTTTTTCGCAAGATGGTAATGGCGATGGCAATAAAGATATTTGGAATAATCAGTACGATGCCTTTGCAACTGCAGCATCAATGCTGCAGGCATCCGGTTGGCGTAATGATGAAACCTGGGGGCGTCAAGTTAGCTCAATTGAAGCATTAGCCGTGGAAGATACCGGTATAGACAATGCTAAAACGTTTAATGAATGGCAAGCGCTTGGTGTACGTCGCTATAACGGTAATGATTTGCCCAAGCGTGATGATATGCAAGTTGCTTTGTTAATGCCTGACGGTGAAAAAGGTCGCCAATATCTGGTGTATAATAATTTCAAACTGCTTCAAAAATGGTCTAACAGCGAACATTTTTTATTAACTGTGACTTACCTTTCTGAACGAATCAAAAATCCGCCAATCAATTAGTGGTACAATAGCGGCAATGTTATTTTATTACTATTGAACTATGTCTTTTTGGAATGAAAAAAAACTCGAAGAAATGAGTATCGTGCAGTGGGAATCACTGTGCGATGGTTGTGGAAAATGCTGCTTAAACAAATTAATCGATGATGAAACAGAAGAGTTGTATTACACCAATGCAGCTTGTCATTTGTTAGATGATGAATCTGGCGGTTGTCGACGTTATCCTGAACGCTTCAAATATGTTCCAGCCTGTACGGCCATTAATGCAGATAATGTAGCTGAATTAACATGGCTACCAGATTCTTGTGCTTATAAGCGTTTATACCAAGGCAAAACGCTTCCCAGCTGGCATCCTTTACTGACAGGTTCTAAAGAGGCCATGCATGAAGCTGGCATATCGGTGAAGGGTAAAACCATTAATGAAACCAAAGTACGTGAGCTAGAAGACTATATCGTACTTTGGCCATTAAAAGACGTTGAATAGTCATTTTTTATTTAGCTGGTTTTACTGCAGGAATGATCATT
The DNA here is from genome assembly GCF_041469265.1 of Shewanella sp. 10N.286.51.B2. Lineage (NCBI taxonomy): Bacteria > Pseudomonadati > Pseudomonadota > Gammaproteobacteria > Alteromonadales > Shewanellaceae > Shewanella > Shewanella sp. 10N.286.51.B2. The sequence continues at coordinate 77,201 of NZ_JBFRKH010000038.1, read as the reverse complement.
ACTGCCAGTACGACTAAATAAACGATAAAAGTGACAACCATCCATTGCGCCATGCTTACTGATAAGAATGTCCAAGGCGAGTCACTGCACATGCCAGTAGGGGAAAACACTGCTGGGAGCCATTTATCCAGTGGCATCCATGTTGGAAATTCAGGGAAAAATGAGCAGGTGGAGAAAGGCGATGGGTCGACCTGTAGTTTATTAAGTTCAAGTGATAACTTTAATCCCCAGGCAGCACTGACTCCCCAAGCTCCGATAGCTATTATTCTGGTTAACCAGAATTTTGGTGCTATCAGCCCCACCATAGCGGCAATAATTAATCCTAAAACCGCCACTCTGACATAAATGCACATGACACATGGGGCTAAATTCATCACGTATTGGAAAAATAGCGCAGCAGCCTCTAGGCCAATTGCTGACATAAGTAATATTAACCAAGCGCTACGTGAACGAGTGAAACTCTGTAAACGATTCAAATCAAACTCCTTTCGATCTTATATTTATTATTAGTATGAAAACTCAACGGGATATAAAAAAGCACCCTCATTAGAGGGTGCTTAATTGATAATGTTAAAATTATTAAACATTAATGCCCGCTTGCAGCGCCAATAACGTCTTTCGCAGTATGATGAATAATGATGTGACTATCATAAAAATACTGGGTCATATCGGTTAAGAAGCCAGATTCAATAGTAACAACACCGACAATTGACAGTACAATCGTATAAGGCAGTGCCATCCAAACCATACGGCCATAGGACAGTCTTACTAATGGTGCTAAAGCAGAGGTCAGTAAGAATAAGAATGCAGCTTGACCGTTAGGGGTCGCAACAGAAGGCAGGTTAGTACCTGTGTTAATCGCCACAGCTAATAAATCAAATTGGTCACGGGTGATTTGGCCACTGATTAATGCTGCTTTTACTTCATTAATATAGACAGTACCCACAAACACGTTATCGCTCACCATCGACAATAAGCCATTAGCAATATAGAACACCACTAACTGGGCGTTACCTTCAAAGCTTAGTGCCCATTGAATAACAGGGGCGAATAAATGTTGATCAATAATCACACCAACCACGGCAAAAAATACCGCAAGTAAGGCTGTGAAAGGTAAGGCCTCTTCAAATGCTTTACCAATCGCATGTTCATCTGTCACGCCATTAAATGCCGTGGTTAAGATGATAACGGATAAACCAATCAAACCAACAGAGGCTAAATGGAAGGCTAAACCTACGACCAACCAAATACCTACAAGAGCCTGAACAACCAGTTTCATCTTATCGGCAGTGGTTCTGTTTGCATCTTCATAGGCAGCATAATCGCTTAAAATTTTATGAACCGCATCTGGCAGTTGTGCGCCATAGCCAAACCATTTAAATTTTTCAACAATGAAGCAAGTGGCTACACCCGCGATTAATACTGGCATGGTAACAGGTGACATACGAATAAAGAATTCACCAAATTGCCAATGAGCTTGGGCTGCAATGATTAAGTTTTGTGGTTCACCGACCATAGTACAAACACCGCCAAGAGCAGTACCTACACCAGAGTGCATTAGTAAGTTTCTTAAGAAACCACGAAAAGCCTCTAACTCTTCATCGCATAACTGTTCACGATCTTCTTTAGTGTGGTCATGATCTGAACTAAAGTCTTTACCTGATGCCACCTTGTGATAAATCGAGTAGAAACCAACGGCTACAGCGATGATAACCGCGATAACTGTTAGGGCATCTAAAAAGGCCGACAGAAAAGCAGAAGCGGTACAAAACATCAATGAAACAACAATTTTTGAACGTACTTTAGTGATCATTTTAGTGAATACAAAAAGTAGCAATTGCTTCATGAAGTAAATACCAGCAACCATGAAGATTAATAATAATAATACTTCTAGGTTAGCTTCTATTTCATGTAGAACTTGTGTGGGGGAGGTCATGCCTATAATTACAGCTTGTATGGCGAGTAAGCCGCCAGGCTGTAATGGATAGCATTTTAGTGCCATTGCAAGGGTAAAAATAAATTCTACTACCAGTACCCAACCTGCGATGAATGGGCTGACATAGAAAAATAATAATGGATTTATAACGAGGAACAACAATATTGCATATTTATACCATCTTGGTGAATTACCCAAGAAGTTATGAAAAAATGCATTACCAGCAGTTGACGGCATAATAGCCTCTCCAGTTGTGATTTTGTGATAGTGAAATTTACTGGAAGGAATTTCGTGACAAATAGAGCGACGTATTTACAGCTGACTTTGAATAAGACGAATTACATTGTTTCTAAACTATCTTGCTCAGTAAACAATTTTTCGTCATAGCCTTTTTTATCAGTCATTTAAACGCATTATATTTGTTAGTTTCAAAATTCGTTAGCTGTATCGCTAACTTACATCCTTTTGTTTGACGCGGTATTTTAGCGCAAACTTCATTGATTGTAATCCAAGAAAATCTATCATTCGACAAATAGCCAACGAATATAACTGCTACGTCACAAACTTATCTGCGATTGGTGAAAAAGTAACCGGTAACAAGGTTAGATCTAGGCTTTAACTGCTATGTATGGTGTGTATTTATATTTCCTCTGGTATGATCTGTCTATTGGTTAACCACGGGATGTTAAAGTTGACAATTATCAATGCAAAGGGTCCTGCAAGTTTTGCAGAAAAATGGATTGTACGTTCCATCTGGGAAAATAAGTTTCCACCGGGGTCGATATTACCCGCAGAGCGTGAACTATCAGAATTAATTGGCGTAACAAGAACAACATTAAGAGAAGTGTTACAACGATTAGCGCGTGATGGTTGGCTCAAAATTCAACATGGCAAACCAACCCAAGTGAATAATTTTTGGGAAACCTCTGGCTTAAATATTTTAGAAACTATTGCTGATTTAAACCCTGAGGGATTCCCGTTATTGGTTGATCAGCTGCTTTCAGCGCGAGCCAATGTGAGTATTATTTATTTTCGCGGCGCCATTAGAAATAACCCAGAAAAAGCTCAAGCGGTATTAGCAAAAATTCATCAGTTAGAAGACACTGCTGAAGCTTATGCTGATTATGATTATGAATTACATCATGCGTTAGCGTTTTCTTCAGGAAACCCGCTCTATGTTCTTATTCTTAATGGTTTCAAGGGATTGTATAGCAGAGTAGGTCGCTATTATTTCTCGAGTGAAGAGGCGCGAGCGATCTCACTAGATTTTTACAAAAAGCTTGAAGTTTTAGCCATTGAGCACAAATACAATGACGTTAATGGGTTGATGAAATCAAATGGCATTAACAGCGGCGTTATGTGGCAAAAGTTGCGTGATGATATGCCTGCAGAGATTGCTATCAGTAATAAATAATAGCTAATTAATACAGTAAAAAACCAACCGCGAGGTTGGTTTTTTTATGGCTTAAGTTTAATGGAACTCAATAGCAGTGATTACATGGTAGTCATCTTAGTTTCTGCTTTAGCTGGGGGGCATTGCGACAACTTAGTTACATTACCAGACTCTTCAAGTTGCTCAATGCTGACATCAAAGCCCCATAAACGGTGTAAATGCTTTAGCACTTCTTCGTGGCTGTGGCTCAGTGGAATACGTTTATTGGGGATGTAGCGTAATGTTAATGATCGATCACCATTAACTTTTACTTGTTGCACTTGGATATTTGGCTCTAGATTTGACAAGTTATATTGCTGTGATAATTTTTCTCTGATTAAGTGGTAACCACTATCATCATGAATAGCTGAAATAGATAAACGGTTACAACTATCATCATCTAACACACTAAAGAGCTTAAAATCTCGCATAACTTTTGGCGACAGGTATTGGCTTATAAAGCTTTCGTCTTTAAAGTTTTCCATTGCAAATGTAACCGTTGTTAACCAGTCGCTTCCGGCTATCTCAGGAAACCAACGTTTGTCTTCTTCAGTAGGGTGCTCACATATACGCCTGATATCAACAAACATGTTAAAGCCCAAAGCATAGGGGTTTATGCCACTATAATGTGGGCTATTGTAAGCTGGCTGAGCGACCACAGCAGTATGACTTTGTAGAAACTCCAACATAAATCTATCTGTCACAGTGCCTTGATCAAACATATGATTCAAAATGGTGTAATGCCAAAAAGTGGCCCAACCTTCGTTCATTACTTGGGTTTGTTTTTGCGGATAAAAATATTGCGCCATTTTCCGCACAATTCGAACGATTTCACGTTGCCAAGGTTCAAGTAATGGGGCGTTCTTTTCGATAAAATATAAGATATTTTCCTGTGGTTCTTCAGGAAATTTAATTTCATTTTCCGCTTTTATGTTATCAGGGTTAACTGGTACGGTTCGCCACAGGTCGTTAACCTGACTCTGTAAGTAACTCTCACGGTCTTTTTGGCGCATTTTTTCTTCTTTAAACGATATTTCAGCAGGGCGTTTATAACGGTCAACACCATAATTCATTAATGCGTGACAAGAGTCGAGGGTTAGCTCAACTTGCTCAACACCGTAAGTTAATTCGCATTCTCGGATGTAGTTTTTAGCAAACACCAAGTAATCAATAATCGAGCTAGCATCGGTCCATGTTTTAAATAAGTAATTATTTTTAAAGAAACTATTATGGCCAAAACAGGCGTGAGCCATCACAAGGGCTTGCATGGTAATGGTATTTTCTTCCATTAGATAAGCAATACACGGATCGGAATTAATCACAATTTCGTAGGCTAATCCCATTTGACCCCGACGGTAACCTTGCTCCGTTTCAATAAAACGTTTGCCAAATGACCAATGGGTGTAACCAATAGGCATACCGATACCTGCATAGGCATCCATCATTTGTTCTGCGGTGATCACTTCAATTTGATTGGGATAACTTTCTAATTTGTAAAAAGCCGCTACTTTTTCAATTTCTGCCATGTAGGTTTCGAGTAGGTCAAAGGTCCAATCAGGGCCATCATCTAAAGGCTGTTTACCATGGGCTTTAGGCTGTGATTTTTCGGCAATATTGGCTGATTGTGCCGTGTTTTGTAGCTCTTCAATGCCAGCACTTTTGTCGTCAGTAGTCGGTTTTGTCATTGTGACTCCTTAGCTAGGCTGCTTTTTGAATAATTCACGGAACACTGGATAAATATCGTCTACTTCTTTGATGTGTTGTACGGCGATATTGCCAAATTGTGCTTGTAAGGTTTCATATTCACGCCAAAGCGTTTGATGCGCTCTACGGGTTATTTCGATGTAACTAAAATAGCGAGATACCGGTAATATTTTCTCAGCAAGGAGTTGCCTACAAGCTGGTGAGTCATCAGCCCAATTATCGCCATCAGAGGCTTGTGCGGCATAAATATTCCACTCATCAGCAGGGTAACGTTTTTGCTGAATTTCATGCATTAAATTTAAGGCACTAGAAACAATGGTACCGCCTGTTTCTTGTGAGTAGAAAAATTCATGTTCGTCTACTTCTTTTGCTTGGGTGTGATGCCGGATGTAGACCACTTCAAGATTTTTATAGGTCTGGGTTAAAAATAAATACAGTAAAATATAAAATCGTTTTGCCATATCTTTGGTGGCTTGATCCATTGAACCTGAAACATCCATTAGGCAAAACATGACTGCTTGGCTAGATGGTTTTTCACGTTTGGAAAAATTATTAAAACGTAAATCGAAACTGTCTATAAAAGGCACGCTATCGATACGCTTTTTAAGATCTTCAATTTGCTGTTTTAAATCCATGATCAACTCAGCTTGGGTGCCGGGGGTATTTTCAAGCTCGTGAAGCTGCTTAATAAGCTCGGCGAGTAATTTCTTTTTACCTGCAGTCATGGCAATGCGTCTAGCCAATGAAGATCGCAGTGAGCGGACAATATTGATATTGGCTGGTACGCCGACATTAGTGTAACCAGCGCGGTATGTTTCAAACTCAACCATTTGCTTGGCGTTAGTTTGCTGTAAATCCGGTAACGCCAAATCTTCAAATAACAGCTCTAAATATTCATCATTTGAGATTTCAAACAAGAATTCATCTTTACCTTCGCCGCTATTAGAGGCTTCACCTTCGCCACTACCTTGTCCGGCTGCGCCGCCTTTGGGGCGCTCAATTTGATCACCTTTATTAAACTGATCGTTACCTGGGTGGACACGCTCTCTCACACCGCCTTGTCCTTGATGAAATGTCGGTTCGCTGATGTCACGTGTTGGGATACTGATTTTCTCGCCTTTATCGATATCAGTAACACTTCTTCTGGTTACGGCTTCACTGACTGATTTTTTGATTTGCTTTTTGTAGCGTTCAATAAAACGTTGCCTGTTGACGGTACTTTTACCTTTTGCATTGAGGCGTCTATCAATAAAATTTGCCATACACAACTCCTAATGGACTTTGCCCTTAACGGTTTTTAGCGCATAAAGGTAAGGGCAAAGTTAGCAATACTTATGACGATTTACGTACCCTCAAGTACCACTCTGAAAGTAATCTGACTTGTTTTTGGGTATAGCCTTTTTCCATCATGCGATTGATAAAGTCATCGTGTTTACGTTGATCATCTGCTGAGGTTTTCGCGTTAAAAGAAATAACCGGTAATAAATCTTCGGTATTGGAGAACATTTTTTTCTCAATCACCACTCTGAGCTTTTCGTAACTGGTCCACAGTGGATTATTACCGTCATTATTGGCTCTAGCACGTAATACAAAGTTGACGATCTCATTACGAAAATCCTTAGGGTTACTGATACCAGCTGGTTTTTCGATTTTTTCTAATTCAGCATTTAGCGCTGAGCGGTCAAATAATTGGCCAGTTTCTGGATCTCTAAACTCCTGATCTTGAATCCAAAAGTCTGCATAAGTGACGTATCTATCAAAGATGTTCTGACCATATTCTGAATAAGACTCTAAGTATGCGGTTTGGATTTCTTTACCGATAAATTCAACATACTTAGGAATGAGATAACCTTTTAAAAACTCGAGGTACTTTTCACTTAACTCTGCAGGGAATTGTTCCTGTTCGATTTGCTTTTCAAGTACATAAAATAGATGTACTGGGTTTGCAGCAATTTCAGTATCGTCAAAGTTAAACACTCTAGATAATATCTTGAATGCAAAACGAGTTGATAACCCCTGCATTCCTTCATCGACACCGGCATAATCACGATACTCTTGGTACGACTTGGCTTTAGGGTCAGTATCTTTTAACGTTTCACCATTGTAGACGCGCATTTTTGAGTAAATAGAGGAGTTCTCAGGTACTTTTAAGCGTGACAGAATACTGAACTGAGCTAAAGTTTCTAGGGTGCCAGGGGCACAAGGCGCTTTGGATAGTTCTGAGTTTGACAGTAATTTTTGATAAATTTCCATCTCTTCAGAGACCCGTAAACAGTAGGGCACTTTTACGATGTAAACTCGGTCTAAAAATGCCTCATTGTTTTTATTATTTCTAAAAGTGGTCCACTCAGACTCATTGGAGTGAGCTAAAATCATACCGTTATATGGCAAGGCAGATAAGCCCTCTGTACCGTTGTAATTACCTTCTTGTGTGGCTGTAAGCAGTGGATGCAACACCTTAATTGGAGCCTTAAACATTTCCACAAACTCCATCACCCCTTGGTTCGCACGGCATAATGCGCCCGAGTAGGCATAAGCGTCAGCGTCATCTTGTGAAAAATGCTCTAACTGACGAATATCAACTTTACCCACCAATGCTGAAATATCTTGGTTATTCTCATCACCGGGTTCGGTTTTAGCGATAGCGGTTTGATCTAAGATCGAAGGGTAAACCTTAACTACTTTAAATTTAGTAATGTCCCCACCAAATTCATGTAAACGTTTTACTGCCCATGGTGACATGATGGTTTTAATATAACGTGGTGGAATCGCATACTCGTTAGTTAGCAGCTCAGCATCTTCATCGGGATCAAATAAGCATAAAGGGTGATCGTTAACGGGGCTGCGAACGCCATTGGCACTTAAGATGTAAATAGGCACCTTTTGCATTAAGGCTTTGAGTTTTTCTGCTAATGATGATTTACCACCACCTACTGGTCCTAACAGATAGAGGATTTGTTTTGATTCCTCTAGACCTTGGGCAGAATGTTTAAGGTAAGAGACAATTTGTTCAATGGACTCTTCCATGCCATAAAAATCAGTAAAGCTTGGATAGTAAGAAATTAATCTATTTGAAAAAATTCTACTGAGTTTAGGATCTTTTGAAGTATCGATGGTTTTAGATTCACCGATGGCCATTAACATCCGTTCGGCCGCCGACACATAAGCACTTCTGTCTTCCTTACAGATTTCAAGAAACTGCTGCAGTGAGTATTCTTCGTCTAGTTTTTGCTCATAACGTTGTTGGTAATGTTCGAATATGCCCATAAGAAACCCCTTTAAACTAAGGTGAAAGTACTTGAGTGACAGCGCATTTATGGTGTTAAGCCGATTTTAATTTAAACAAAATAGTAGTGCTTTTTAATGGCCGTTAGATAAAGTCTAGGTCAGGGATTTGAGATTAGCGAATAGGGAATTGTAAAAAATTCTAATAAAAACAAAGATAAAACGTTGCAAATGCAACTGTTGCAAATGTAGTTGGTCGGTTTGAGCAGTAACGATAAAACAGAAACACTAAACATGAACCAATAAAAAAGGAGCTAATTAGCTCCTTTTATTCATCTCATTGTAAACTTGTTAGCATTTAGCCAGCGAAGTTTGCGTTAACGAATTCCCAGTTAACTAATTCCCAGAAAGCAGCTAGGTAGTTAGGGCGAACGTTACGGTAATCGATGTAATAAGCGTGTTCCCAAACATCAACAGTCATCAATGGTGTTACTGACTCGTCAGTTAAAGGAGTCGCAGCATTGCTTGTGTTAACAATAGCCACAGAACCGTCAGCATTTTTAACTAACCAAGTCCAAGCACTACCAAAGTTGTTTACTGCAGAATCAGTAAATTTCGCTTTGAATTCTTCAAATGAGCCGAAAGCTGCATTAATTGCTTCAGCGATAGCACCCGTTGGAGCACCGCCAGCATTAGGCGCTAGACAGTTCCAGTAAAAAGTGTGGTTCCAAATCTGAGCTGCATTGTTGAATACGCCACCAGTTGAAGTTTTTACAACTTCTTCTAAGGTTTTGTTTTCAAATTCAGTACCTGCAACAAGACCATTAAGCTTAACAACATAAGTGTTGTGATGCTTACCGTAATGGAATTCGATAGTTTCTTCAGAAATATGTGGTACAAGTGCGTTCTTAGCATATGGTAATGCTGGTAATTCGAAAGCCATTAGTATCTCTCCATGGACTTAGGTTATCGTTTTATATACCTTTTGGTATGACATGCTCACCCTGACATTGTACTTAAAATTTTTGTGATGTGAATCATTGTTTGATGAAATATGTCGATACAGTCAATCGAAAAAATCATTTTCTAACAAAACCCTACAAACTGTGGGATTTTGTTATGATGAAAGCTGGCGTACAATAGCCTTAGATTATTAAGTAGCACTTAGGAATAAAAATGGAAACAGTAGACAAAATTAAGCAGCAAATTAGTGAAAACCCTATCATTGTTTATATGAAAGGCTCTCCAAAATTACCAAGCTGTGGTTTTTCATCTCAAGTCGCGCAAGTGATGATCAACTGTGGTGAGCAGTTTGCTTTCGTAGACATTTTACAGCATCCAGATATCCGTGCTGAATTACCAAAATTCGCTAATTGGCCGACATTCCCACAGTTGTGGATTGAAGGTGAGCTTATCGGTGGTTGCGATATCATCACTGAGATGTACCAAAAAGGTGAGTTACAGCCAATGATCACCGCAACAGCTGATAAGTTCCGCACTGAAGAAGACGCTGAATAAGTCATTTTTTGTTGCGCCTGTAAGCGTTAGCTTCGAATTTTTCAAAGCTTAAACGCAAAATAGATGAACTTTTAAAGTAAAAACCCTTAATTTGCTTAAATTAAGGGTTTTTTGTTGCCTATAATTTGTTGCCTACAATAGTAATATGGAATTAAAACTTAATCGGCTTGAGGCTCTTTTGGCATAGGTAAGACTAAATTCATTACAATCGCCACTAAGCCACATAGGCTAATGCCTGTCAGGCTAAACTCACCAATACCAAAAGCCATTCCCCCAATACCGAACACTAAAGTCACCCCAACAATGCTGAGATTACGTGGCTCATTTAAATCTACCTGATTTCTAATTAAGGTATTTAAGCCAACTGCGGCGATGGAGCCAAATAATAAACACATAATGCCGCCCATAACGGGTAACGGAATTGTTTGCATCAATGCGCCTAATTTACCAATAAACGCTAACGTGATCGCCGTGATAGCAGTCCAAGTCATTATTCGCGGGTCAAAGTTTTTTGTCAGTGTTACTGCGCCAGTGACTTCACTGTAGGTAGTGTTTGGTGGTCCGCCTAGTGCTGAGGCCGCAATGGTGGCCACGCCATCACCCGTTAACGTACGGTGTAGCCCAGGCTTTTTAAAGTAATCCTTACCTGTCACATTTGAAATCGCTAATAAGTCGCCAATATGCTCAACGGCTGGCGCTATGGCTACGGGGATCATAAACAGTATCGCTTGCCAGTGAAATTCAGGGGCAACAAATTTGGGAACAGAAAGCCAACTTGCCTGCGCAACTGGACTAAAATCAACAATACCGAACGCCAAGCTAAAGCCGTAACCCACCAAAATACCGGCAAGGATCGGCATTAGCTTAAGCACACCTTTGGCAAAAACGGCAATTAACACAGTGGTCGCTAATGACATTAGCGCGATAAATAGTGCAATTTCTTGTTCAACAATAACGCTACTACCGTCACCTGTTTTACCCAGCGCCATGTTAACGGCCATAGGCGCAAGGCCCAAACCGATAATGATAATGACAGGCCCAACAACAACCGGAGGTAAAAGCTTATGAATAAAGCCACTCCCTTTGACCTTGACCATCAAACCTAACAGCACATAAACGAAACCTGCCACCATGAGTCCACCCATTGTGGCGGGAATGCCCCATGTTTGTACCCCATACATAATTGGCGCTATAAACGCGAATGATGAGGCTAAAAAAATAGGCACTTGGCGCTTAGTGATGATTTGAAATAACAATGTGCCAAATCCGGCAGTGAATAGGGCGACACTTGTATCAAGCCCACTTAACAATGGCATTAATACTAAGGCACCAAATGCAACAAACAGCATTTGTGCGCCCTGTAAGGGTATGAACAAGCGTTTCATATAAATCCTATGTTTATTATAAATGAGAGTTTCGAATTTAAGATAAGTGAAATTGCTAATAATGTCTGTATTTTAGATCATCTTTAACAGCCTTTTGCTGCAAATTACAGCACTGTAATGTAATTTTAGAAGTAAAATTAATATGCTACACTTCGAACACTTTTCTTAGATTGCGTTTACTTTGCCATGTTAAAACTTTTAATTCAGTTCATTGTTATTGGTTGTGTGTTTGCCCTAAACAGCTTTGCTGTTATTGCTGCTGAAATCGCTTTACTCGATGAAGCTGATGTTGTGGTAACTTCTCGAGCCACAAATGAACGACAAGTTGCCTTAAAACAAGCGCTATCCACTGTATTTATAAAGAATTCGGGCTTAACTTCAGTGCTTGAACACCCATTGATTAAAAGTCATATTAACAAGCCTGAATCCTTACTGACTCAATACGGCTACAGCCAAGTGGATGATGAGTTAGTGTTAAAGGCAAACTTTGATCATAAACGTATTATTTCGGTCCTTCGTGAAGCAGAATTACCAGTGTGGGGCCGCCAACGCCCATCAACTTTGTTATGGATGTCTATCGAAAATGCTGGCGATAGAGCTATTTTAGCGGATGCAGCTGAATCTGATATTAGAACGCAAATCGATTTAGATGCCAATAATAAAGGCATTCCAATCCTGTTACCTGTGATGGATTTAGACGATGTGATGCAAGTTAATGTCTCTGATGTACGAGGCATGTTTGCCGATGTGGTTGCCAATGCATCAAAACGCTACCAAGCGGACTATTTTGCCATGGCCGATATTGATCAAGTGGGCGGTTTTGTGCGCTTTAATGTAGCTTTATTTGATAAAGGCAATGCTAGCGGTGTTATGCAGCCTTTAATTAACCACCAAGCAGAAGTCGCGGATTACGAGCAAGCAACAGATGAAATCTTATCAAGGTTAGCGGGATATTTTGTTAGCCAATATGCCTTCGCTGACTCAGGAAACAGCGCCCAAACTAAGTTAACCTTAGTAGGGGTTCAAACTATGGCGCAATTAGTTGACATTGAAGCTTACTTAACCCAATTAAGTGCGATTAAGTCGGTGAGTTTAAGCCAGTTTAAAGCTGATACCGTTACTTACAACTTATCGTTATTTGGTGATGCCAGCGATTTAGAAAAATTACTGAGTATTAATAAAAGACTGACGCAAATTGATACTGTTAACACAGTGGTTCCACCCAATTTAAACGCTGGGCAAGAAAACAGTATCAATAATGTTGATCCTAATCTAGATTCTGAAACAACAGTGTCATTAATCTATCAATGGCATTAGATTGAGTGTGTTATACTAACTGTCGCTTGTATTAATTATTAGAGAATTTTTGAGTGACCCAAAACTCACCAAAACAATTATCGTTACCAGTTTATTTACCTGATGATGAAACATTTCAGAGTTATTACCCTGCAGTAGGTAACGATGAGTTAATCCAAAAGCTACAGGCTGCCGCTGAAGGCAGCCTTGCTTCTAGTTTGTATTTATATGGTCCGGTAAAGTCTGGCCGTACTCACTTAATGCACGCAGCTTGTGCGCACGCGAACGATTTAGAGCGCCGTACTTTATATATCCCACTTGGCATTCATGCCAGTATTTCTCCTGAGCTATTTGAAGGTATTGAGTCGTTACAACTAATTTGTATCGATGATATTGATGCCATTGCAGGACACCCAATATGGGAAGAGGCGCTGTTCCATTTATACAATCGTATTGAAGAGCAGCAAGATTGTCGCTTGATTGTAAGTGGCACCTCATCACCAACTGAAGCTGGTTTTGCATTACCTGATTTAATTTCACGGATGCAGTGGGGCTTGATATATCAATTACAACCCATGGCAGACGAAGAAAAGTTAGTGGCATTACAGCGGCGTGCAGCGATGCGTGGTTTGCAGCTTTCTGATGAGGTGGGGCGCTTTCTGTTAACTCGCATGGCTCGAGACTTACGTACCTTATTCGATGTGCTTGATAAGCTAGATAAAGCTTCTATGGTACATCAACGTAAATTGACGATTCCTTTCATTAAAGAAATGCTGCGATTGTAAGTGACAATTTTTTATAATTGAGTTTTACGCTTTTATGAAAGCTTACAATCTAAAATAAAAAACCACCGATTAAGGTGGTTTTTTATTGGTAGTCACAAAAAATTGGTTAATTTCTGATTTGGTTAACGCGAGGGTATAGGCATATCTCTGTGCTCACGACCCACTTGTATTGCAGGCCTATTATCTGATGTCACAGCGTTAGCGTCTGAACTGATGTTTGACATTGTGCTGGCTCTAGACATGTTTCTTGACAGGCTGGGTGATATATCGACATTATCAAACCAATCTTGGCCGGCAATCATGTTTATTGGCGCAGGTAAGCCATTTAATAACGATTCACCATCTACTTCAGGCATCATTTGATTAATAACAAATGCAGCTCGGGTTGAGAGTTCGTCTGCGCCAATGCGGCCTCGCTGCCCCCAATCTACGATTAAGTTATCGGTATCTGTGACTGCCACATCCCTTTGAATTTGATAACGATGACTCATAAAGGCTTCTTCAAACAACATTGCGGCGTCTTCACGAGTCGACGAGTAGTTATAAAAATCATTAGCATAATCGGTCAAAAAGAAGCTAGTGACATCACTAGGTACATAGGCTTTTTGAGTTGCGTCAGCGGTTTCACCTAAAAAGCTGACGGCGGCTAAACCATACATTTCAGCGCTGGTTAATGGCTCAATATTCTGCAATTGATCAGATACCAGTGAATTGCTATTTGCTCTACGATAGAAGTCATCAATTAAAGTCGGGCCTTGTAACTGGCTATGGGTCGAACGCGGGAAAAAGTCATTAGCGTGAGCTAATTCGTGATACATCAAACTGGCTAAGCGCGGTGTAAGATCTGCAATAGTGCGCGATTGACGGATTGCCCGATCATAACTAATAGATACATAGTCATTATTTTTCACATAACGCCACGGCATAATAAATTTTAAATCGTTACCAAAGTCACTACGATAATCAGGTGCTTCATTGATGGTGTCTCTTTCCGTCGGGCTTAACCATAAATACTCAGGGTCGAGGTAAATAGCGCCCGTAGCCCACCAGTAAAATGATGGTCTAATATCATAGCTAATGACAACTGCGCTTACTGATTGTAATAACTTGATAAAATCACTGTTAGGATCCGATTGAGTTAAAAATTGCTCAAAGTTTCGGCCCATCCAGTCATGGGAAACAACCACTCTATCCATGACATCTGCAATGGTTTCTGAGTCTAGTTGTTGGCCAATTAACGGTAAGTCATTTAGCTGGCAAGTTTGGTTTAATTGATTAGAGTAAACACACCGCTGCGCGTTAATTGCATAAGGTGATGCACTGTTATAAGCATAGGTTTTAGCGATGGGGCTATCAAAGTAGGGCGAGGTGATGGCGTTTTGTTTCGTCACTAATACAAAGACTTCATCGGTTAAGGTTTCACCGGCAAAGTCTGCGGTCACTTTAAGGCCAACAAAGGTATCTTCTGCAATATTATCTGGTGCGGTAAATAGTGGCCTTTCTGCATTGGTTAAATCAAGGCTAATTTGTTGGTCTGAAAAATAACACCATTGTATGTTAGATGGCACTTGGTTGTTGATCTGACCAAGGCGCAGGCTGACATCATTACCTGCAACAACTTGATGATCGCTATAGACATTTAACTGTTGCGACATTTGCGCAGCACTGATGGAAATTTTGTCGCTGTAAGAAATTTGGCCACTGGTTGCCTCGACAGTGAAGCTATAGTCTGCAGCTTCAGGAATATAAAATGCCAGCACTGGGCTGTTTTCTGAGCTGATATCTAATGCAGGTCCTGCAGTTTGTTGCCAGTTAAACTGGTAGTCGTTGCTGTTTTGGTTACTGACCCCAACAGTAATACTGGCGGATTGATTGACGTAATATTGCTGTTCAACATTAAAATTCAATTCTGTGCCATTATTAACGGTTGTTAAACCGGAGCTGGTTTCGCAGACATTGATGGGCAATGTGGTTTCAGGGTCTCCTGGCGAAGATGAGTCAGAGCTACCGCCACAGGCTGACAGAAAAGTCACTGAGGCGAGTATAGCTGTAATAGCCATGTTATTTTTCATACACAATCTCCGTTGCTTTTGCATTTTAATCTAAAAATGTTATCAAAAATCAATATAGCATGGAGTCTTGCTTGCAAAAAGAATGGTGAAACTATTTGTTAACCTTTTGCTTACCTTGCGGTTACGTGTTCACTTACTTTAGCGCTTGATTATGGTGAAATAATTGTCGGTTACTTTTACAACAAAAAAAGCGCCCAAAGGCGCTTAAATAATTTCGTTTATAAGTAGCAAGCTTATATTATTGGTCTTTGGACTTTTTCTTTAAACCTAAGCCTAGTTCTCTACCACGTAGGCGGGCATAAAAAGGAAAAGCGACTAACAGTGCGCTAATAAGTACAGATTCAATAAGCGCAAAATATAATGCATCTTCTGTGACATACAGCAGGGTTAGTCCATGTAAAAGGTATAAGCATAAAATGAAACTTGCCCAGGCATAAGTGTATGGCTTACCTGTTAATATCCCTTTAATGGGCAGTAACAAAGGGGCTATCCATAACAAATTAAAGGCTAATGAATATTCACCTGTCATGCCTTGCTGGATAAACCAGCCAGTAAGCAACATTAATAATGAGACATAGCCCACACGGCATAGTTGAAATAAGGTATGTGTTGTCATGGTTATTCTCACAAAATGGCTAACACATTTTCAGGTGGTCGACCTACTGCAGCTTTGCCGTTTGCAATAGCAATAGGGCGCTCAATTAATTTAGGGGTGTTAATCATGGCGTTGATTAATTGCTCATCGGTTAAATTAACATCCGCAAGGTTTTGTTCTTTGTATTCGGTTTCTTTAGTGCGCATTAGCTCTCTTGGACTGATTGCTAACATGGCTAAAATAGCGCTAATTTCGTCGCTAGAAGGAACGTTTTTTAAATATTCAACAATGTTTATTTGAACATTTTGTGCTTCTAGTAACGCAAGGGTTTGGCGGCTTTTTGAACAGCGAGGGTTATGATAAAGGGTAACAGTTGTCATTAGATTGCTTCTTTTTTATATTTTGGGGCATATTAACAAAAAATCTAAGCAATGGTTAGCTATCTGATAACTTAACTCACCATTGCTTAGCGGTAATTATTTGAGAGCGTCAAGCTCACGTTTAGCTTGTCTAAATTGGCGGATCCTCGCCTCAATTCTGGCAACTTGTAACGATTGGCCTTCTGAGTGGCGATAGGCATAGTTAAGTTGATCAATCGCGCCATCATAATTGGCCGCTAAGGCCATGACTTCAGCATTAGTATAATATTCAAGTGCCTTATTACCCATTTTGCGATAGGCCTGAGTTAAAATTTGATAAGGCAATATATTTTGCTTATCTAGAAATATAAGATCTTCTAATAGCGGAATGGCTTTTTCGGGTTGTTCAGCTTCCACATACACGTTGGCAAGGTTAGCTGAAATTACTTGCGACATAGGTTTAAGCTTATTGTGATGCAATAACATCTCAATGGCGCCGTCAAAATCTTTCTTTTGAACTAACAAATCAGTTTTAGTATCAATATAAAACAGATTGTTTGGCTTATTTGCTAACAAGTCATCGATAATATCTTCTGCTTCAGTAAAGCGTTTCGCTCTAAATAGAGCCAATGCTTTCCCATAAAGTGCAGCACTTTTAAAGCTATAGTTTTCTTTTTTTAGTTGCTGCTCAAACATAGATAATGCTGCTTGTTCACTGTAACTTGAAAAGCGCACTTGAATACGCGCTTTAGCAAGTTGGTAGTTTAACTGATCAGGGATATATCGATGAGGAAACTGGGTTGCGCGGTTACGGGCATCGGTAATACGTGACTCAGGTAATGGGTGAGTCAGTAGCATTTGCGGTGGCGTAGTAGTAAAGCGATAGCGTATAGCAAGCTTAGAGAAAAAATCGGCGGCGCCATTGGGGTCAAACCCCGCAGCTGCGAGCGTTTGCATGCCAATTCTATCAGCTTCTCTTTCATGTAAACGTGTGTAGTTAATGCGTGATTGTGTAGATAACGCTTGGGTTGTAGCTAACGCTGCCATACCTGCTTGTGGCGCAGCAATGGTTAATAAAATCGCCCCTAACATCCCCACAATAGTAGCAGTAGAACTTTTTTCTTGTGCTTCTAACGAACGGGCTAAGTGACGTTGCGTTACGTGAGTAATTTCATGGGCAAGTACAGAGGCTAATTCGCTTTCTGTGTCGGCATTAAGAAATAAGCCTGTATGTACGCCTACATGGCCCCCGAAAAAAGCAAAGGCGTTAATTTCATCATTTTTTAATAAGAAAAAGTAAAAGGGTGTTTTTACTCCAGTGGCGTGGGCAACCAGTTTATTGCCAAGTTCTGACATATATTGATTCAGCACAGGATCACTAACAATAGGTGCTGATGAACGAATGACCCGCATATAGGCATCGCCATATACCATTTCTTTTTCTAAACTAAAGGTATTGACTGCGGCAGTACCAAGATCGGGAAGATTGTTACTGGCAAAGCTTTTTGCCACACCAGCGGTTAGCATTAAGGCAACTGCAGTTGTTACAACACTTTTTGAGAATTGGGTAAACGATAATTTGCGCAAATGTAACCTTTATTATAATTATTTAAATAGGGTGGTAAGCAATTTAAGCTAAAGCGAATTACTTGTACTTTACTATCCTTGCTAGGATAATGGCTAGAGAATTTTTTAAGCAAATTTATAATGAAATTAATTGATTTAACTGCATATCAATGCCCGTATCCTTTGGTACAAATCAAGTTGGCATTGAAGAAGCTCAAGCTCGGTGAATCGCTATCTTTCAGTATCTCTGACTCTGGTTCACGTCGAGATGTTCCGCAGTTTTTAAAAAAAATGGGTTATCAGCTCAAAATAACTGATGAAAGCCCTAACTCTCTGTCTTTTATGGTTACGAAAGGTAACAATTTAACTGAATAATTAGGCTGACTTAAGATTAGTTAACTCTTAATATGACTCAGTCTTCTGTGACACTGTTTAAGGAACAAAATGCTTTCATTTTTAGGTGATTGGTATAAAGCGCGCTTTAGTGATCCACATGCAATTACATTATTATTTATATTAGTGGGGATTGGGCTATTAATTTATTTTGCTGGTGGCTTACTTGCGCCATTGTTTGTAGCACTCATTTTAGCTTTTTTACTTGAATGGCCTGTGGCGCAAATAGCGAAATTTGGTATTAATCGCACAGTCGGCGCCTCACTGATCTTAGTGTTATTTGTCGGCCTTATGGTATTAGTCGCATTTGGGCTTATCCCTAGCTTATGGCGTCAAGGAGTTGCCTTAGCTACGGACTTACCGATAATGATCGATACCGGGATGCAGTCACTTAAGGCATTAACGGTTGATTACCCACAATATGTCAGCATTGAACAAATTGATGCCATGGTAATAGAGCTTAAAAAGTTAGTTGATACCCAGCATTTATTTGATATAGGCAAACAACTTTTAGGTTACTCTGCCTCGCTACTGGTATTGATGGTATACGTGATTCTAGTGCCGTTATTGGTGTTTTTCTTCTTAAAAGATAAAGATCAGTTACTGAAAAGCAGTAAACGTTTTTTTCCGAATAATCGTGATTTAGCTCGTAAAGTTTGGTTTGAAATGGACCAACAAATTTTTAATTACATTCGCGGAAAAGTGATTGAGATTGTCATCATTGGTACTGTGAGCTACGTATTTTTTGCCATTATGGGACTGCGTTACTCAGCATTGTTAGGGGTGCTAACGGGTTTATCCGTATTGATCCCCTATGTTGGCGCGACCCTGGTGACATTACCCATAGCGTTAGTAGCCTTTGTTCAGTGGGGCGTAAGCCCTGAATTTGGTTATGTGATGATTGGCTACGGGATAATCCAAGCCCTTGATGGTAATGTGTTGGTGCCAATATTATTTTCTGATGCAGTGGATTTACACCCAGTGATGATTATTGCCGCGGTGTTGGTTTTTGGCGGCTTATGGGGCGTGTGGGGGGTATTCTTTGCAATTCCATTAGCGTCACTGGTAAAAGCGGTGATTAATGCTTGGCCTAACAGTAGTAATCAAAACAACAGTTTAGCTTTAGATAAAGAGACTTCATCTGTTTCAAAATCCTAAATAGACACTCAAAACCTGTTAAAACTGAGCCAAGCTACTGCTCTAATTCAACTGGCATAGTTTGTATAAATTTAGAGAAAACTACAAAAAGCGAATGACTACTGCATATAAACAGTGTCATTCGCTTTTTTATTTTTTTCGATCAAGTCAGGCTAATTTACCAGGGCTGAAGCCTATGAGTCATACCTGATGCATCATAAGGTATTTAAGCCGGTAGTTACTTGAATTACTTGAGTTACTTGTCGTTATCACCCTTATCCGTTGGCGCTTGGTCGGTATTAAGATCTTTTACTGATTCGTCTTCTGCAGCTTTATCAGTTTTAGTTTTTGGCTCACCAAACTGCGGCATTTTAAACTTAGCGCTATATTTTAATACCGCTAAATTACTGGCAATAATACCGACGACTAAAATGATAATAAGCCAAACTTCTAAATCGTTCATGATAATCCTTAACTGGTGTTTTGACCATTAAGTTGCTGATTAATCAACAGCTAAGCGTTGTTCACATTTACGGATATCTTCAGGGGTATCAACTTCTGGTGAGTTGAAAGCGCTGATGGCGATTTTTATCTTATGGCCATATTCAAGGGCTCGTAACTGTTCAAGTTTTTCAAGGTTCTCTAAGCGACCGAGGGGCAATTTAGCAAACGCTTTAACAAATTTACTGGTGTAAGCATAAATGCCGATATGCTTGTATACCGCGTAATCCTCACTGTCATTATCACGGCAAAAAGGAATACGAGAACGTGAAAAGTACAGGGCATTAAACTCGTTATCAAAAACCACTTTTACTTGCATAGGGTCATCAATATCTTTGTCTTTATCAATTTTATAACCTAATGTCGCCATTTCGAATTCGCCTGGGTGGCGTTCAAATAAGCTGATCATTTGTTCAATTGAAATAGGGTCAATTAACGGTTGATCCCCTTGTACATTAATCACTAAATCACTGTCGTCCAATCCAAGTATATCAATGGCCTCATTGATGCGATCAGTACCAGAAGCCGCATCAGAGCTGGTCATGACTACTTGACCACCAAAAGACTCAACCGTGTCTTTTATGCGAACATCATCAGTAGCAACGTAGATATTATCTAACCCTTTAGCGAGTGCCGCACGTTCACACACATGCTGTATCATTGGTTTGCCGTTAATGTGTGCCAGTGGTTTACCTGGAAAACGACTTGAGCCATATCTTGCTGGGATTAAAAGAGTAACTTTCATCAATATCCTACTTATCTGAAACGCTAAACAAAGGGGCTACTGAGCCCGAATGTAACTTATGCTTTATTATATACAACCAATTAGCTTAGTCAGCATTTGGTTGTTACCTATTTAGTTTAATCTCTGTAAAGATTATCTGATCTGCAGAGATGGTTCGTTGGCCATATCAACATTTTTACAGCGCATTATTGGCATGCTCACTATTTACCGTGACATCTAAATCTGTAAGTAGTCCGTTATTAATGCCATATATCCAGCCGTGAATGGCAATTTCTTGGCCTCTGTCCCATGCATCTTGAACAATCGTTGTGCTGGTAACATTGGCAACTTGTTCCATAACGTTTAGCTCGCACAAGCGGTCAAAACGTTGTTGTGGGCTAAGTTGTTCTAGGTTTTTGTTGTGTATGCGGTAAATATCACGAATATGACCTAACCAGTTATCAATCAAGCCTAAACGCTCTTTGCTCATAGCCGCTTTTACACCGCCACAGCCATAATGCCCCACAACCATAATATGTTTTACTTTGAGCACTTCCACAGCGTATTGAATGACAGATAAGCAATTAAGGTCGGTATGGATCACCATATTAGCAATATTACGGTGCACAAATACTTCGCCAGGCATCAAGTCGATAATTTGATTTGAAGGTACGCGGCTATCAGAGCAACCGATCCATAAATATTCAGGATTTTGCTGTTGGGCAAGCTGGGCAAAAAATTCAGGATCTTCCTTACTAATGCGTTCAGCCCAGCGGCGATTATTGTCAAAAAGAGGCTTTAATAATTTCATTTATGCTTTATAACCGTTTTTAAGTTTACTCGGACAAACAGGAGTACTGGTTGCACTATAAATTTTTATTATTATATCAGTATATTGCAATGTACTGTTTAATCTATATAAGGTGATGAAAATGCGTAATTATTATAACTTTTAATCAAGTCGTGCAGCTTATTAGCAGTAACATTAGTTGTTTTAGGCTTTATAAAAAAGCGTGTAAAAGCTGGTTGAATTCGTCTGCCTGTTCTTGATTACACATGTGACCAGCGTTACTGATCTGCAGCTGTTTACTGGCGCTAATACAGTCTTGCATTAAATAGGCTTCTAGCGGCGTTCGCAGTTTATTTTGTGAGCCAACGAGGATTAAACATGGCAGGGTGAATTGCTCTGCTAATTCTAAGCTGTCACGTTTGTAAAATACTAACGGCGCAAACAAGGCAAGTTGTTCAATGCGTTGAGCTGATAACCCCATTAGCTGTTGGTTAAAGTTAGCCATTAATGTTTGAGAATCATCGGTTGCAGCAAAAAACTGGCTGCTTATCGTATCGGCGAGTGCTTCACTGCACTGTTTAGCTGCGCAAAGCTCATCAATCCATAATTGGTATTTGGCACTATTAACCTGTGGTTCAAAGCCAATAAAACTGTTGGCTAGGACCAATTTTGAAATCGTTTTCGGTTGGGCTAAGACCATTTCTGCTGCAATAGCGCCGCCGCAACCATTACCAATAACCATACACTGATCAATATTTAAATGGGCTAATAAGGATAAGCAATGCTGAGCGACAGTGACCAAAGATGTGGTGCCACTAGGTAGTGCACCTGATTGACCGTGAGCCCATAAATCAACCGCAATACAGCGATGAGATAGGCTAAATAATTCTATTTGCGGCTGCCATTGTTGACAATCACTGAGGAAGCCGTGGATAAACAAGATGACAGGACCTTGGCCTTGATCAATAAAATGTAGCGGTTGTTCATTAATAGCAAAGGTCTGGCTTTGATTAGGCATGAATGGTCTCAATAAAGGTTAACAATATAAAAATAATCTGCGGATACTATGATAAATTCATCAGATCTAGTGTTTGATACTGATTTAACCGGCTTAAAATCACTTCGGCGCATCTGCAATAAAATACACATAGCGGTCAACTAATTCATCGAGTCGATTTATCAGCGCTGATTTTAATGAGATATTAGAATTAGACAACAGTTGTTTGAGGCTTTTGCGATCGTATTGGGCTAAATAAAGGCTAGATTCAGGAAAATAGCTTAAATGCCAAGGTTCTGGACTCACGCCGCTGCGCCCGGCTTGATAAGGTAAATAAAACCCATATTGTTGAGCATGATGTTGCAACCATACTGAAAGGGCGCCGCAAGGGCCATCAATCAAGTATTCGTCACTAATTAATTTTAGTTGTTGCCGATTTATGTTATTGCCATCATAGACATCAATGTCAGTCCCCCAGTGATGGCGTGATGCGCCGGGTAGGGCAGACCAATTTAAAATCGTATCAACAAGTTGATCGTCAGTGAGGTTTTGACAATCCAATACTTGGTTGTTGAGGTCTAAAAGAATCCGTTTCCCTTGGGCTTTCGCGTTCCAAATTGCGGCTTGTTTAGCAAAATTGCGGTGAGCCGAACAAAGCTCAATGGCAATACCATCAAGGACTGCGTGTTGCTGCATTTGGCCAAATGCGTCAGCGGTTTTTTGAGTCAGTAAATGCCCTTGTACAGTGACAAGTTGTGATTCGTCCAGCCCATAAAGGGCTGGATTGCTGATATCAACATTTAGCACAAAAGCTTTTCCAATATAGACTCATAGCATAGGGCTAAGACTTCTAAATCTGAGACTTTCACGCATTCATTGACCTTATGAATGGTCGCATTTACCGGACCTAACTCGATAACCTGTGCGCCTGTTGGTGCAATAAAGCGTCCATCAGAGGTGCCACCTGTTGTTTGAGGATCGGTTTCATAACCAGTGACTTCTAAAATCGCGGCTTTAGTGGCTTCAAGCAAGGGTCCGCCGCCGGTTAGAAAAGGCAGGCCGTTAAACACCCAGTCAATTTCATAATTTAATCCATGGGCATCTAAGATGTTGAGCACGCGTTTAATTAGTTCCTCAGCAGTGACTTCTGTTGAATACCTGAAGTTAAACATCACCTCTAGTTCACCTGGAATGACATTGGACGCACCCGTACCACCATTAATATTGGCTATTTGAAAGCTGGTTGGTGGAAAGAACTCATTGCCATTATCCCAATGCATTTGCGCAAGCTCAGCTAATGCGGGTGAGGCTTTATGGATTGGGTTATCTGCAAGGTGCGGGTAGGCAACATGGCCTTGAATGCCATGAACGGTAAGATTACCGGTTAAGCTGCCTCGACGGCCATTTTTTACAATATCACCTAACTTATGGGTCGATGAAGGCTCGCCAACCAATGACCAGGTGATTTTTTCATTGCGAGCTTCAAGGGTATCAATAACGCGAGTGGTGCCATTGATAAATGGGCCTTCTTCGTCACTGGTGATTAAAAATGCAATAGAGCCTTTATGATCGGGATGCTTAGCCACAAAACGTTCGGTAGCAATAGTCATCGCTGCCAGTGAACCTTTCATATCTGCGGCGCCGCGGCCATGAATATAGTCATCTATAACCGTAGGTTCAAAAGGCGGGGTGTGCCATTTATTTAAATCGCCCGCGGGCACCACATCAGTGTGACCAGCAAAACAAAAAACAGGCGCTTCGGTGCCCCGTCTTGCCCACATATTTGTGGTGTCTTCAAATACCATAGGTTCAATGTTAAACCCAGCAGCTTCAAGGCGCTCAGCCATTAAGGTTTGACAACCTTCATCTAATGGAGTCACAGAAGGGCGTGAGATTAACTCTTTGGTTAATGCTAATACGTCTTGAGTCATTAGTTAAACCACGCTTGATAATCGGAAGCTTTAAAGCCAATAAGGATCTTATTATTTTGAATAAGGACGGGACGCTTAATCAAGGTTGGGTGTTCAACCATCAAGCTGATGGCCTTTTGTTTATCTATGCCGTCTTTTTGGGCATCAGTTAAGGCGCGAAAACTGGTGCTACGTTTATTGAATAATAATTCCCAGTCGGTTAATTCAGTCCACTGAGTAATGGTTTTGGCATCGATACCTTGTTCTCTAAAATCGTGAAAGCTAAAAGGTTGGTTTTCTGCTTCTAACCACTTACGGGCTTTACGTACGGTATCGCAATTCTTTATTCCGAAAATAACACTACTACTCATTTTTGTTTGATTTCCCAGTATGGTGGTGTGATAGTCATTATGTTGCTGCTAACGTTATAATTCAACGGTAAATATTACGTCTTTCCCAGCAATTACTGCGCCTTGGGCTTTATCTAAATATTGCACATCTTCCATGTTAGCGAGCACTACAGGGGTTAACAGGCTTTCAACTTGATCGGTTAGATAGTCTAAATCAAATTCTAAAATGGGTTCGCCAACTTTAACTTGTTGGCCTTCTTCTGCGAGTCGTTTAAAGCCATTACCGCGCAATTCGACCGTGCCGACTCCAAAATGCACAAATAGCTCGAGTCCTTGGTGTGACTCAATACTGAATGCGTGGTTTGTTTCAAAAATTTTACCTATGGTGCCGTCAATCGGCGCTAGGATGAATTTTCCTGTTGGGTTAATTGCAAGACCATCGCCGACAATTTTTTCGGCAAAAACTACATCCGGTACTTTCTCGATATCAACTAGCTCGCCAGAAATTGGCGCGTAGACTTTGATCCCACCAGTTAAGGTCGGTTGCCCTGATATTAATCTGCGTATACGGCTTAAAAATCCCATTACATGCAGCCTCTTTTATTATGATTATTTCGATGTTTAAAATAGTTAACGATAACACATCGCTATCGCTGTTATTAATTTAACAATTCGTTGAGCTGGTTAATATGACTTAAGGTTAATGCTTGCTCAGCTTGTTGAGTAAACTGGGCGTAATTGCCGTTACAAATAGTGGCTTTTACATCCAATAAACTGGCACTGTTAACGCTTAACTCATCAATGCCTAAACCCACCAGTAGGCTAATGAGTTTGGGTTCGCTGGCCAATTCTCCGCATAAGCAGACTTTGGTTTGATGCGCTTTACACTCATCCACCGCCATTTTGATAAATTTGATCATTGCAGGTGATACGGGGGGATAATCCTTAACCAGCTCAGGGTTACCTCGATCTGCAGCAAGGGTGTATTGGGTTAAATCATTACTACCAATACTGATAAAGTCTAACTTAGGCAATAGGTGGGGTAAATTTAATATTGCAGCAGGTGTTTCAACCATGATGCCGATATTAATCTCACCAAAGCCTTTTTCCTCTTCAATTAATTGCTGCTTACACCAGTCTATGATTTCAAATGCTTGCTCTAATTCTTCTATTTGATTGACCATAGGAAATAATAGCCGAACTCGGCCATGATTAGCGGCCCGTAACACTGCTTTAATTTGAGTACTAAATAGCGATTTATGTTGCAAACTGTAGCGGATCCCCCGTACGCCCAGTGCCGGATTGTCTTCATAATCTTGACTTAGGCAGGGGATTTCTTTATCTGCACCAATATCGAAGGTACGTATGGTCAGCACCTTTCCATTTAAGCTGTGCAGCGCATCGCAGTATAAATGAAACTGTTGTTTTTCATCAGGTACTCTATCCACTTGCATGAGTAAAAACTCTGTGCGGAATAAACCGATCCCCGCTGCGCCCGCATCTTGTATTTGGCTAACATCATTTAAACTACTGACATTAGCGAGTAAGCACACAGGATGGCCATCTTGGGTGATACTGTCTTGGTCCACATACTGTTTTAGTGCTTGGCGTCGTTGAGTTTCTTGTGCTGATTTAAGCTGAAGTTGCTGGGTAATTGATTCAGTGGGATTAATGTGTAATTCACCACTAATGCCATCTAAAATAAGTGGGCTACCATCATTTATATTGAAATTGTCAAACTGACAACTTAGCAGTGCTGGAATACCGGCCGCCTTGGCTAAAATAGCAGTATGGCTGGTAAGCCCACCTGTTTTGAGCACTATGCCTTTAATTTTATTGAGTGGAATAGTGGCAAATTCAGCAGGGGTGAGGTCTTCAGCCAGCAAAATGGCATTTTCAGTTAACTTTGAAACATCCCACAGCAAGGTACCATTTACGGCAGCCATCAACCTTTTGCCTAAGCAAATAACATCATTACTGCGATTAGCCATATAAGGGTCGTCTAGCTGAGCCAGTTCATCAGCATGTTGAGCAAATACCCGCTCAATGGAAACTTCGGCTGAAAAACGAAAGCGGGTGATATACTTTTTTAGTTCTAAGGCCAAATCATCATCTTGTAATAACATGATGTCAGCATCTATCAGGCTAAAGTGTTCGCTGTCTACGGCAAGGTGTTGCTGGCAATCAGTTAAATATTGACTTAGGAAGATAATCGCCTTGGTGGCTTTTTCACATTCTTGTGGGATTTGTGCGACAGGCAATAATCTGTAGTCCACCTTTGAGTGGTGCAGATTAATATGAATAGCTTTACCAAATGCTATTCCTGGTGACACTACAATACCTGATACCGCCATATGACTTCCTGTAAATTTTATCCTACTAACTTAAGGTGATGAGTAATTCAGACACTGTCTCAACGGCTTCTTCTGCTTTATCACCTACGGCAAAGACCTTAACTGATTGACCTAAATATAATCCTAAGGTTTGTAATTTAAACAAACTTTTGGCACTGGCCTGTTTACCATTACATTCGACAATGACATCACAGTCAAAGGTTTTTGCCGCTTTTACTAATAAAGCTGCAGGTCGCGTATGAATGCCATGGGGAGCGATAATGGTAACGGTTTTTTCATAATAGATTCTATCGGACATTGAAGTTACGTTCTTAGCATTAATAATACAAATGATAATAACGCAAACACGCTAGTGTAAGTAGCGGGTTTACGTATTTTTTAGGCTTTAAATTAAAAAAAATTATGTTTTAAACTGACTCAAGGTCTGAGTCACATGTTGGCTGATGTGCTGTAATGACTGCGCGGCTTGGCTATTCGTTTCATTGGATTTAACCGCTACCTCAGTGAGATCTGAAATCGTGGTGATATTACGGCTAATTTCGGCGGTTACATGTGACTGCTCTTCGGTAGCACTGGCAAGTTGCGTGTTCATATCACTGATACTGGCAATCACGGTTAAGATTTCAGTCATGGCTTGTTGCGATTGTATTGCTTTAGTTTGTAATTGCTCAGATTGCAACTGGGTTTCAGTATTACTTGTTATGACATGTTCAACGCCATTGTGGATCTGAGAAATTATTTTATTAATTTCATTGGTAGAGGCTTGGGTACGGGTGGCAAGGGCGCGAACTTCATCGGCAACTACAGCAAAACCGCGACCATTTTCACCGGCCCGCGCAGCTTCAATTGCAGCGTTTAATGCTAATAAATTGGTTTGATCTGCAATGGCGCCAATGGTGTCTAAAATGCTGCTGATTTCAACTGAAGATTTACCTAAATCATGAGTAACGCTTTCAGCATTTTTAAGTTCAGTCACCAGTATTTGGGTTTCATGCACTGTTTGCTGCATAAACTGCTGAGACTGCTGCGCTTGTTGTTTAACGTTGTTGGCACCATCTGCAGCTTGATAGGTGTTTTGTGCCATGTCATTAGTGGTGGCTAACATTTGGTTAACAGCAGTGGCGACACTTTGGGTTTCGCGGTGTATTAGCTCCGCGCTTTGGTTGGATTCTTCCACGGCCACCAATAGCTGCTGCGCATCGGTATCAAGTTCAGTACCTAGTGGTTTTAAGTTGGCCACCATAGTTGAAATTTTTTCGACAAATGCATTAAAGGCATCGGCCATTTTCGCCACTTCGTCATTACCACTGTTGTTTAAGCGCTTAGATAAATCACCTTCACCTTTTGCGATATCTTCCATAGCAGCAATGGCTGCATTAATAGGTGAAGTGATTGATACATTAAGCAGTAAAAAAAAGCCAAAAATTGGGATGGAGATTATCAACATAATAATCAAATAATTAATAATCACACTGCCCATACTCTCATTAACATCGGCGGCGCTTGCTTGAGCGATAATGGTCCAGCCCCATTGAGGATAAAAATGCGCTTCAGCCAAAATTGTTGTAACTTTACTCGAATATCCTTTACTGCCTTGATAATCCAAATGGGCAGTTGTGTTGGTTTTAGCTTCAGTGATTAACTCAACAAAGGGCAGGCTGCCATCAGCTGCAATAAATGACTCTGCGCTGCGGCCCAAATTTGACTCGTTAGCTGGAAAACTGATTACGCTGCCTTCTTGGTTGAATACAATATAGGCATCATCTGTCAGGTAGCGGATATCATTGATAATTGAGAGTGCTTGCTCGGCTAATCTTTGATGATCATTAGTGTCATTATCAACTGTTAGCTTGTTAGCGCTCAGTGCATCAAGCATCGATACCGCCGTGGAAACTTGTGCATCAAGTTGTAGATGTTTTTGCTTTAATAAATTGTTGTACTGCTCATTAATCGAGAAGCTGGCAAAAATGACAGTACCAACAGCTGCTAGGCCTAGCATTATAAAAAGGCGTTTTAAAATTGTTAATTGCCGTAAAAAGGAAATCATTTTTGACCTTATGTATTTAGGTAAATATTTATGAGTAAAACATTGTCATAAATTGTTATATAAATAACAATTTATGTGGTTTTTTGTGAGCTAATAACGGTTTCGTACAAAATGATACATTTTTAGGTGGGGAAAGGTTTAATTATATTGATCTAAACCATTAAAAATATTTGCTTATATTGAGCATTTGTTGGTGCGGGTATTTATTTTTGCTAATAAAATGTTTTAGCTTTGATTTGTTCAGTGATAAGCCTAAAATGAAGCAATTTTAAAACAAGGCAAACATTGTTATGAATTCTCTGCAAGTCGTTACTACTGATGATATTTTACTCAAGTTATGTCACTCAGTAACCCATGTCCTCTCAAGCACCAGCGACAGTCAAGTGACTCATGCCGGTATGGTGCAAAACATCACTCGCACCTGTTTAAAACCTGATCTTGGCTGTTTTTCTATATTTGATGGTGGTTTTTCTGGCTTAGTGGTGATCAATTTTACCAAAGAAGCGGCTATAGAAATTTACCGTCGCTACATGCTTAACATGGGCATGCCTGAATCTGAACTAGCCATTTCACATACATCTGATGATGTTGCCAATGTGATGGGCGAATTAATGAATCAAATTTTGGGTAATTTCATTAAAACCATTTCTAAGGAATTACAAACCTCTATCAGTCAAAGCCAGCCTAAAATGTTGACTATCAATAAAGAGCTGACTATATCAATCGATACCAATTTAGATGAGGCCGTATCTCGAAGAGTTACCTTTAGAACGGCAGATAATCATATCTTTTATCTTGAATTTGCCATGGATAAAACGGAGTTTATTAAACTTAAAGAGTTTGCCATGGATGAAGATATAGACCCTGATGCTTTAATTGAAAGCCATGGCAATCGTGTTAACAAGCAGGCAGATTATTTGGCAGCAACAAGTGCTGCAGTTGCTGTTACAAATGAAGCTGATGATCTGTTAAGTGAATTAGGTTTATAAAAGTAATTAAACGGTGATTGTTAATGTCATTTTAGGTATAAACAATAACAGAGTACCTAAAAAACTATAATAAAGGCGTGATGCGAATATGACATCTAAAGCTACTTCAATTGATATTGCTTACAAAGCAGGTGTATCTCAATCGACTGTTTCTCGTGCGCTGAGAAATAGTCCCTTAGTCAATCTTGAAACAAGGCAACGTATTCAAGCTATTGCGAAAGAACTTAACTATAAAGTGGATAAAAACGCCAGTAATTTACGTACTCAAAATAGTTACACGCTGGCATTATTGATTTGTGAAGATCCCACTAACGATGAATCGTTAATCAATCCATTTTTCTTATCGATGCTAGGCTCTATAACCCGTGCTACGGCGCAGCAAGGTTATGATTTGCTGGTATCTTTTCAGCAGCTTTCTAGCGACTGGCATGCCGATTATGAAGACAGTAATAAAGCCGATGGCATTATTTTATTAGGTTATGGCGATTATGTGGATTATGGGCACAAACTACAAAAGCTGCTGGAGCAAAATACCCATTTTGTCATTTGGGGCGCAGAGCCTAACCACAAAGAAGTGTTATCAATTGGCTGTGACAACCAGCAAGGTGGGGTGATAGCCACAGAGCATATTATCTCGTTAAATAAACAAAACATTGCCTTTTTGGGTGATGCATCTGAGCATAGCCCAGAATTTAGAGACCGTTATCTAGGCCATGTTGATGCATTAAAAAAAGTAGGCATTAAAGCCAATAAAAATATTCAGTTTGATGCCATTAGCACTGAAAGCTCAGGTTTTGATGCGGCCATCAATTTATTGGATAGTGGCCATCCATTTGACGCTATTTTTGCCGCCAGTGATTTAATTGCAATTGGTGCGATACGCGCTTTAAAGCAACGGTGTGTGAGGGTACCTGAAGATATTGTTGTGGTTGGCTATGATGATATACCAGTGGCGAGTTTTGCTAATCCGGCGCTGACGACGGTTAGGCAAAATACTAAATTAGCCGGTGAGATCCTGGTAGAAAGTCTGCTAAAACTCATTCGAGGGAAAGAAGTGGCGCCGCAACTTATTCCGACTAATTTAGTGGTGCGTCAATCATGTGGTACTGCAGAGCAAGATCAAAGCTAATCAGATAAATACTGACGGATTCACACTTGACCAGCTATTATTTCATAGCTGGTTTGAAATTATTATGGATAATAATGTGACATTTAAAGGTGTATTTTTGCTGGTCATTGAGACTCGACACTACTGGCGCCAGTTATTTTACTGGCCATTAAGCTGGCTATTGCTCATCCTCTTACTCATCGTACTGCTACTATTTCCACTATCAATTAAAGCCCAAGACCTTGAACCGAGAAGTTACACCAATATTCCTATTGGCATGCACTTTGTTGCCCTTGGATATTTACACTCTGAAGGGGCATTATCGCCATCTCCTTCAGTTCCTCTCAAAGATGCCCAGCTCACACTTGATGCCGCGGTAGTGGGTTATGCCACAAGCTTTGCTATTGCGGGCCGTTCATCAAAACTAGACGTTTCTGCTTCACGAGTTTGTATGAAAGGCAGTGCAAATTACTTGGGCGAATTTGTAGAAGCTGATCGTTGTGGTTATAGTGATCCTAATGTACGGCTAACATGGAACTTTTACGGCGCTCCAGCCGTTGAAAAAAAAGACTTTGGGCAATATCGTGAAGGACTCGTAATGGGGACAAGCTTACAGCTGAGCATTCCTGTTGGTTCTTATGATGAAACCAAACTGATTAATGCTGGTGCCAACCAATGGGTATTTAGACCGGGCATTGGTATTTCTTATAAAGTAGGCGATTGGTATTACAGTGCCATGGGCTCTGTTCGTTTTTATAGTGATAATGATGAATTTTATAATGAGGTTTTACTTTCAAAAGACCCACAATATACTTTTCAAGGTCACATTATTTACAGTATTGCTCGTGGCCAATGGTTGTCGTTAAGCGGCAATTATTTTGTTGGTGGTGAAACGGATAAAAATGGTATTGATGCGAATGATAGTCAGGATAATTCGCGCTTTGGATTGACTTACTCATTGGCTTTAAATCAGCAACACAGTATTAAAGTGTATGCCAGTACCGGTGTTATTACCCGTATAGGTAACGATTTCGATACCTTTGGTCTATTATGGCAAATTGCCTTTTAACTGATTAGTAGAAATGACAAGGATGCCATTATGGCGGGTGCAAGCTTATTAGTTTTACTCGATGACATTGCAACAATATTAGATGATGTCGCCGCGATGAGTAAAGTCGCGGCAAGAAAAACCGCAGGGGTATTGGGTGATGATTTAGCGCTTAATGCGCAACAAGTTTCTGGTGTTGCATCAGAGCGTGAGTTACCGGTGGTATGGGCGGTAGCCAAAGGCTCTTTTAGAAACAAATTAATTCTAGTCCCGGCCGCTTTACTCATCAGCGCTTTTATTCCTTGGGCGATCACCCCTTTACTGATGTTTGGCGGCATCTTTTTATGCTATGAAGGCTTTGAAAAGGTGCACCATAGTTATGTACATCGTAAAGATAAAAAAGTGGCCGTGGCAGATGAACAAATTGTTGAAAAATCAAAACAAGATTTGGCCGCATTTGAAAAGAAGAAGGTTCAAGGTGCCATTAGAACTGACTTTGTCCTGTCTGCTGAAATTATAGCGATAAGCCTCGGTGTTGTTTCTCAAAGTAGTTTAATGAGCCAGTTTTTAACCTTAAGTATAATAGCAATAATTATGACTGTAGGGGTGTATGGCTTAGTGGCTGGCATAGTAAAAATTGATGATCTAGGCCTCTACCTTACCCAAAGAAAAGGTGAGGGCACATTAGTAAAAATATGGCACAAAATCGGTTTTTGGCTACTTGCAGCAGCGCCATATCTAATGAAGGGCTTAACCATTATTGGCACCATTGCGATGTTTATGGTGGGTGGCGGCATTTTAACCCATGGGATTCATATCGTAGGTGAACAAATTAGCCATATCGCTGTAATGGCGGGAGAGTTAGCTTATGTTGGCGTGATACTACAAGCTATTACGCCAAGCTTGTTAAACGCATTATTTGGACTCATTGCTGGTGGTGTCACTTTGCTGTTAATAAATGCAGGCTTAAAATTAAAACAGCAATTGAGTTAGTTTCAGGAGTCTGATTTTTGTTTGGGCAAATAAAAAAGCATATTGAAATTCAATATGCTTTTTTTTACTAACTTAGCTTTGTAATCATACTCGTTGTTCGATATTAGGCGTCAGTGTTAACCGCTTTAGGATTGGCGCCATAATCATTGTCTTCCTTACTATCTAAGCAGAAGAAAACAATAAGAGCGATAATACCAACTAGTGGAATTAAACCAATTAATAACCACCAACCAGTTCGATCTGTATCATGAAGACGTCTTACAGAAACAGCAATTCCTGGTATTAAAACAGCGATAGAATATAGTGAATATATAAAAACCGTGCCTAGAGCTTGATCCGCTAACATCAACACGATGCAGAAAATTAAATTAATTAGACCAAACATCCAATACTCTTTGCGTCTTGCTCGTCCTGAAAAATCAAAATATTGTTTTAAAACCTTAATATACCAATCCATGGGTTGTTCCTTAACGTTGTTTGTTTATTGTTTGGTTTGCAACAATTTGTTGCGAGAATAGTATTAACTACTTTAGTCAGACATACCAACAATTAAGCACGTTTTTTTGGCCTAAGTGCATAAAAAAGCCGCAAATTTTATTTGCGGCTTTTGAATGTATGTAAACCTTTGCGGTTATTTAGCCAGTTTGTCAGCCACGATAGGGTAATAGTCCCATACGGCTTTATCTGTCATAGAGCGAACCAGTTTCACGTATTCTGCGTGTGTCCATGCAAGTGGTGTCGCTGAGTTGGTGCCATCGCCCATCGCGTAGTTATAACGCGTCGGGTTACCCACACCGTCCCAAGCTTGTTCTGGTAACATCATGCCTTCATTGGCAAAGGTTTCCATGCCTTGAACATAGGTGTTTATAAGCGCTTGATGGCTTTCAGTTGTCAGAGTGTCATTGGCTTTAGCTAACGCCAGTTCATAATGTCCACGCTCACCAGTAAAGAAAGGCCATACGCGGCCACGTTGGTCTTCAGTGTTGCCTTTTTCGGCATAACTTAAACCCGTAGTGATATCTTCGCCATAACCATCATTTCCATAGCGTCTAAAGCCAGGAATTAAACTGCCATCTTTGGCTTTAAATTCGTACTTAACTCTTAGGTTGTGCTCAAGGCTTGTGTCATCAATTAGCATAACGCTGTTTTGAATCACACTGTCATTAGCGACTTTTACGCCGTAACGTACTAACTCTAAAAAACCGCCATCAAGAATGACTCTTTGATCAAGACCCGGTTTGCCATTGTTATCTAATAACTTGTCGGCATTGTTTGGGTTACCATTTGGGCTAATACGAACATAATAAGGTTTATTGTCCTGACTTAGTTCACCCGTTGTCGTCACCATTGTTGATTCAAGACTGGCTTCTAGCTTACGCGCCAGTTGTAGGTATTTATCAGCATCTTCATCTTTGGCCAGCTTAGCTAAATCACTGGCGGCTACCAGCCCAGCAATAACCGCAGCAGTGGTAGAAGGTGAGAAGCCCGCTTGTTCTTCCCAGCGTTCTTGTTGGGTGCTAGGAGGCGTAATACTGGTGTCATTCCAATCTAGTTTTACATTGCCGCCAGTGACCAAGAATTCTGCCGCAGGTTTAAGCATGTCGCTATACCATTGACTGATTTCTGCATCAGTTAATACGCCCGTTTGCCATAATTTCCAACCAAGCATAATTGGCATTGCCGTTTGATCAAGCTGGACGCCAACCCATTCAATTTCACCATCGACGTGGGTTTTTTGTAAAAACCAGCCAGGTGTACCGACATATTCAGGTGTTTGTTGGCTGACTTGTACTTTCTTTAAATATTCAAAAGCCACTTTTGGGGTTTGTGTGTCACCCATGGCTAAAAATGCCATGGCGCACTGATAAAAATCACGCGGCCATACCGCTTTATAACCGGTGCTACCCACCTTTGCAGAAACACTGTCTCCCCAAGGGTTAGACAGTGAAGCGATTAATGCGCCTGCGTGGGTTTTATCTTCTTGAGCTTTTAACACAAGAGCACTGGTATAAAGCAATTGACCGTTATCAGTGGTATTAACACTCATGTCGTTTAATACCGGTAACGAACTTAAATAGTCTTTCCAGCCGACATGTTTGTCATCGCCAAGATAAGCACTTAATACCTTGTCATAGCCGCTAGTCAATGTGGCATCGACATTGGCTAAACTGCTTTGCTTATCATGACCAAAGCCGATAGCAATATTCATTTCTAGGGTATTGTTATCTGCTGATTTGCTTA
Organism: Shewanella sp. 10N.286.51.B2; assembly: GCF_041469265.1. Taxonomy (NCBI): domain Bacteria; kingdom Pseudomonadati; phylum Pseudomonadota; class Gammaproteobacteria; order Alteromonadales; family Shewanellaceae; genus Shewanella; species Shewanella sp. 10N.286.51.B2. The sequence continues at coordinate 41,746 of NZ_JBFRKH010000038.1, read as the reverse complement.
AGGTTGGATATTGAGCAGTAAGCGCAACATTGCCAATAACACTGTTATCACTGCTGGTGGTGTTATAGAGGTTATTGAGCTGACCGTTGTCTTTTAGATCAACTAATCCATCAGATTTACCGACAAAACCGGCACTGGCTTGAGTAAATTCTACATCAGATTTGATGGTCATTACTGATGAGTCAGCATTATTGGTGTATGCCACTAACGCGCCATTTTCAATACTGGCGATATCATTGGCGCCACTATTATCTACATGTGGATTGGCATATAAGTGTGGGGTAATACCATCAGCAAAAGCGGTAAAAATCACCTTCATCATCATGCTGTCACGGTTTGGATCGGTAAAAATATGCTTTTCAATTTGGTACTGGCCATTTTTAGCTTTATTAATCACTTTATAAGCTAATGATAATGGACGGCCTTGATCATCTTGATGTAAATATTCGATGCTACTGATGGTGTCTTGTTTTTCAGTATCAACAAAGCCATCACCAGTAATGATGAACTGCATTTCTTTTAACTGCGCATTGTGGATCAAGCCATACATGGTTTCTGTTAGCACACCTTGGGCTATGGAAAACCAGACTTTACTCACTGGGTTGTCTGCTGTGCTTTGGTATTGACCGTTTACATAAGGCTCATAAGAGGTGCCAATACCAGTCTTACCAGAAAATGCCCAGGTTGGATCGATACCCGGAGCGCCGGGGGCGACTTGCTTAATGGTGGTGATCTCAGCCGCTGTTTCAATGGTTTGTTCTGGTGCTACTTCAGCGTCAGAGCAGGCTGATAATGCCAGTAATGAACCCGTTACAACAGCAGTATTGATCGCCTTAGCGACAAATGACTTTTTAAAACAAATTGTTTGTGAGTTATTAATATTTAACATTGCGCTCATGAATAACGTTCCCCAAATATTTTTAAATAATTTTTATAACTTAATGAGTTTTGATTTTCTGTTTAAGCTTGTGAACTGGGTTGATCGACAAATAACACCGCAATACCAGCAATAATCATAAATACCCCACCAGTGATTAATGCAAAAATGGGTTCACCATCGAATAAGCCATTTAAAATCACCCCTAAAACACTTGCGGCAAGTAATTGTGGAATAACAATAAAGAAGTTAAATATGCCCATAAATACGCCCATTTTTTTAGGCGGTAATATGCCTGATAGCATGGCATAAGGCACTGATAAGATAGAGGCCCAAGCGATGCCGACACCAATCATTGGGATCCATAACATTTGTGGGTCTTTAATAAAGTAAAAGCTAATTAGCCCTAGTCCACCGAGTGTTAAGTTGATGGTGTGAGTAAATTTAATCCCTACGGCTTTAGCTAAAAAAGGAATCATCACAGCAGCAAGGGCGGCAAACCCATTGTATGAAGCGAATAACATCCCGACCCAGTCAGCGCCGTCGTTATAAGCTTGTGAAACAACATCAGAGCTGCCGTAATGATAAGAGGTCACCGCTGAGGTGGTATAAATCCACATGGCGAAGAGTGCAAACCATGAGAAAAATTGTACTATAGCCAGTTGATGCATGGCTTTAGGCATATGAAATAAGTCATCAACGACGTTAAATACCATACCTAAAGAGTCACGTTTTTTACCCTTGACCCCAGCAAGTACCTTAGCGCAATAAAGCTGTAATGGGCCAAAAGCAAAGATGCCAATACTAAGAATAAATAACTGTTTGTCCCAACCGAGTCCATAAACTAACCCAGTAAATATCGCACCAATAGTCATCCAAACCAGTGCTGCTGTTTTATATTGCGTAGCGGTGCGGCTGCGAGTTTCATCAATACGGTCTTCTTGCTTAGCGGTTTGTTCATGTGCATGGAAGGCACTGATTTCTTCTGGCGAATATTCTTTAGAGCTAACAATGGTCCAGCCGACAGCTAAGAATAATACTGCGCCACCAAAGTAGAAGGCATAACGAACTGAGTCGGCAATCTCCCCAGCAGGTGCTGTGTTTGCAACATCAAAGTAATTGGTAAGAATATAAGGCAGTGCAGAGGCAACAACCGCGCCAATGCCGATAAAGAAGCTTTGCATCGCATAGCCTTGAGTACGTTGACTCTTAGGCAAGTTATCACCAACGAAAGCACGAAACGGTTCCATAGCGATATTGATTGATGCATCCATAATCCACAACATACCGGCAGCAATCCACAGAGTAGGAGAGTGCGGCATGACAAATAACGCCAGCGTGGTACAAATTGCGCCAATTAAAAAATACGGGCGACGACGGCCAAGCCCGTTCCAGGTGTTGTCACTTAAATAACCGATAATTGGTTGGACTATGAGTCCAGTCAGCGGAGCAGCTATCCAAAGAATAGGAATTTCGTCAATTTCAGCACCTAGCGTTTGGAAAATACGGCTGACATTGGCATTTTGCAGTGCAAAACCGAATTGGATCCCCAAAAAACCAAAGCACATATTAAAGATTTGCCAAAAGTTGAGTTCTGGCTGCTGACGCTGCTGAGTATTTGTCGATGTTTGACTAATCGTATCGGTAGACATGTATCTTCCTTTTTATAGGTCGTTCAACTTCATGGCTGAACTCTTATTATCACGTTTGCTAATGTACTAGGTAAAAAAATGGCGAATACACATCTCCCTAAGACGGGTATTCGCCAAAGACCTGGTTTGCACTTCAAAAAGGCTGAAGTAAAAAAAGGCACTTAAAACCTGACACAATCCGATGAAGGTGATGCGCCAGTAACGACCTAGCCCATTTCATCCACACAAGCAGAGGAGAAATTTAGCAGGTTTCATATTAGCCTTGTGTCGGATTTAGGCACAACCAATTACATACGTATTCATCATTTATGCACAACGAAAGCTGATCATATTTGTAACAGGAAGGGGGTAAATAGCGCATTAACCGATATTTGGTAGGTCAATGTAAATGAACAAAAACCTGATGGCAATGAACACAAAAAGTGAACATTGCAATACATCAGGTTTTATTGGGGTAAAATTGTTGTGTTTTGTCTTTAAAGCGCTTTAAAAGGCTTTAATTTAAGGCTTTAAAACGAATCGCAGTACCACCACTTTTTGCTAATACCAGTGACAGATTGTCTTTCGAAGTCACTTTTGTCGTTTCAATGACGTAATCATATGGGTTGGTTTCCCAGTTCGCTTTATCGCCATCACGATATATTTGTGCTTCATATTGTTGGTTATTATCTAAAAATGATAATACAACATCAAAACTGCGGGCTTGTTCATCAGTGAGTGCGCCAAGATACCAATCATCAGAGTGACGGTCTTTACGCGCAAAGGCAACAAAATCACCGACTTCACCAGCAACCGCAATACTCTCACTCCAATCAGTGGGAACGTCTTGAATAAACTGAAAGGCGTCAAGGCGTTCAACATAATTACGTGGTAAATCCGCCGCCATTTGAATTGGACTATAAAGCACTACATACAAAGCGAGTTGCTTAGTTAATGTTGTTTGCACCCGATTAACCGCATCTAAGCCTTCTGGTGCGAGATTAAATATCCCTGGAGTGAAATCCATTGGCCCTGACAGCATACGAGTAAAAGGTAAAATCGCGGTATGTTCTGGGTTATTGGGCGGAGTTCCCCAAGCGTTAAATTCTTGGCCGCGGGCGCCTTCTCGGGCAATCCAGTTTGGATAGGTGCGGCGCAGACCAGTATCTTTAACGGGTTCGTGAGTATTAATACTAATGCCACGCTTTGCGGCTTCGGTAATACTGTGCAGGTATTCATTCACCATAAACTGGCCATCATGCCATTCATGGCGGGTAATACCGTTTTCATCAACACGCTTGATGTCACCCCCATCTGCCACATAACCCGTTTTGATTTGAGTTACGCCATGCTTTTTATATAAATCATAAGCATCACTCATTTGATTACGGTAATTCGTTACAGAACCTGAGGTTTCATGGTGACCAATTAAGCGCACGTTTTGTTTAGCGCCATATTCACTGACAGCATCAATATCAAAATCATCATATGGTTTAGTAAAGCTAAACACATCGCCATTATGGAACCAACTGCCATCCCAGCCGACATTCCAGCCTTCAACTAATACGCCGTCAAAGCCGTACTTAGCAGCAAAGTCCATGTAACGTTTAGTTTCGCTGGTCGTTGCGCCATGTTTATCACCTGAACCCCAAGTATTTTCATTAAGATGCATTCCCCACCAAATCCCAACATACTTACCTGGTTCAACCCACGACACATCACCGAGCTTGTTAGGTTCGTTTAAGTTAAGGATTAAATCTGAATTGAGTAAACCAGTGGCTTTTTCGGCAATTTGAATGGTTCGCCATGGGGTAGTAAATCCAGGTTTAGTTTTGACTAAAATGCCATCTGACCATGGGGTTAAATCCGCTTTAAGGGTGCCATCACGGCGCTGATCTAACACCATTGCGGCATAATCGGTCAGTGCCGCTTCGTGAATACTTAAATGAGTGCCTGAAGCGAGTTTATAAGTGAAGGGGGTATGAGCACGGTCGACTTTGTTTACCGTCGTCGTGTTATATAAGTATTCGTATCGATTCCAGCCGCGCCCCGGTATCCACCAAGCAGTCGCATTATGGGCATCAGGAATTGAAAACTCAGTTAGTTCATTGGTAATGTTTAAGGCGGATTTTGAGGCAAGCCCTTTTTGTGTTGGCACTTGATATCTAAAGCCTAAACCATCATCAAACACCTTAAATTCTACGATAAAGTGGTAATTACCGTTACTAAAGCTGGTGGTGAGTTTATTGTGATGATCTTCAATCCATTCACGTTCGCCCCAAGGTTGTTGCCAGTGCGATTGATTGCTGTCAGTGGCAGATTTACTGATCTTAAAACCACTGCCAAATTCTCCCAAAGACTCAAAAACCAAACCCATTCGAGATGCGTTTACTACCTGTTCGCCGTTAAAGGTGACGCTATATTCTGGTCTATCAGCATCATCAGATAAGCTGACGGTAATATTGTTACTGGGAGAGCTGATTGTCACCGTTTTTGCCTGAACTCCTGGCGTTATTCCTGACAGGACACAGCTAATGAATATGGAAAGTGCGCTGAGATTAAAAACCGACTGATATTTTGTTTTAGTTTTAGTTTTAGT